>JBOHEL010000148.1:0-10060 GCA_050700995.1 Sciscionella sp.
TACGTATCACAGGTTACTGTGTCCAGATTGTGATCATCTGACAGCCGGACAGGGCGGGAACGATGGCGGAGTCGCACCGAGCGAGGAAGTCTGCCCCCTTCAAGCCGCTTGGCTCGATCGGCGGCTACACCGCCGTACTGTCAGAGCCTGCCGCGCTCGACACGACCGACCTGCGCATGCTGCTGCTGCTGAGCGAGGACGCCCGGATCTCGCAGCGCAGCATCGCTCGCGAGCTCGGCATGTCCGCGCCCGCCGTCGCGGACCGGCTGGCCCGGATGCAACGCCAAGGCGTGATCGAGGGCTACGGCGTCCGCCTGAACTGGAGCGCGCTCGGCTACCCGACGATCGTGTACCTCACGGTCACTGCGCTACAGGGTTACGAGCAGGGCATGATCATGACAAAGCTGGCCGCACTGCCCGAAGTCGAGCAGGTCATGCTCGTCACGGGCAACATCGACATGCTGGTCAGGGTGCGCGTGCGCGACCACACCCACCTGCGCCACCTGCTGATCAACAACGTATGGCAGATCGAAGGTATCCAGCGCACCGAGACATCGCTGTCCATCGCCGAGATGACGCCGAAGAACACCGCGAGCGCACTGCTCGGGGACATGATCGAGCGGAGTTGCGACGGCGGCTCCGAGTCGAGCCAGGGCTTCCAGTGAGAGAGGCGGGTGCGGGTTCTTGAGTGACACCGATACGTCAGCCGCGGCAACCGCGGGCATCGGCAGGCAAGGCTTCGTGGCCGAGCACGGCCTGCACACCGCGGCGCAGCAGGCCGCTGCCGCAGAGGTCATCGAGCAGATCAACCGCCTCGACATCAGGACGATGCGTGTCGTCATCGTCGATCAGCACGGGTCCCCGCGCGCGAAGTTCCTCTCACCACATGCGGCGATCGCCGCGATGACCAACGGCGTCGACTTCTCCGGTGCGATCTACAGCCTGGACTCCGGCAACGCCGTGTTCCCTCCCGCGTTCGCCGAGGGAGGTGGATTCGGTATCGAGGAGTTCACCGGTTTCCCCGATGTCGTGATCGTGCCGGATCCCACCACCTTCCGCGTCTTGCCGTGGGCCGACCGGACCGGGTGGGTACTGTGCGACGCCTACTTTTCCAGTGGCAGGCCGCTACCGCTGGATCCACGACGCATCCTCCGAAGTCAGCTCGACAGGCTGGCCGCGCGCGGCCAAACCTACGTCACCGGGCTGGAAGTGGAGTTCTACATCACCCGACGGCAGTCGACGTCGATCGGCCTCAACGAAACGTCGCAACCGGCGATGACACCACTCGTAGAGCCGTTCGAACTCGGTTACCAGTACCTCTCCGAGGTACGCCTTGACTCCGTCAACGACACGATCACCGCGCTGCGCGACGGGCTGGACGCGATCGGGCTGCTGCCAAGGGCGATGGAGGACGAGTGGGGTCCAGGCCAGATGGAGTTCAGCTTCAGCCCGATGGCCGGACTGGCCAGCGCCGACGCGATGATCCTTTTCCGGTCGGCGGTCAAGCAGATCTGCGCACGCAGGGGCCTACTGGCAAGCTTCATGTGCAAGCCGCCGCTGCCGAACTTCTTCGCATCCGGCTGGCACCTGCACGCTTCGATAACCGACACCGACGGTGCCAACCAGTTCCGCTCGGACCGGGACGTGCTGTCGAGGACAGGGCGCCAGTACGTCGCGGGGCTACTCGATCACGCACCCGCGATGACGGCGATCGCGACGCCGACGATCAATGGGTATACCCGCTTCGCGCCCTACTCCTTCGCCCCCGACCGGGTGTGCTGGGCGGTGGAGAATCGGGGCGCGCTGGTGCGGGTGCAGGGCGGACCGGCTGATCCCGGCACGCACCTGGAGAATCGGCTCGGCGAGCCCGCGGCCAACCCGTACCTTTATCTCGCCGCCGATCTCGCGGCAGGGCTCGACGGCGTCGACCGTGACCTCACTCCACCGGATCCGATCGAGTCCGACCCCTATGCCGCGGACGCACCGATGCTGCCGACCACGCTAGGCGACGCGCTCACCGCGCTCGACGCGGACCCGCTATACCGCAAGCAGTTCGGCGACGGGTTAGTCGACTATTACCTGATGATGAAACGCGCGGAACTCGCGCGCTACAACGACGCACTTGAGTCGGCCGACAACCGGGAAAGTGCGGCCAACGCCTGGCAGATGCGTGAGTACTTCGAGTTCTACTGACCATCCACTTCAGACTGGAGAATGCCGATATGACCTTGCAGCACATCGTGCTTTTCAAGTATCCGACCGCTCTCGACGCGGCAGACGCCGCAGAGATGCGCAGGCAGATCGAGGCATGGCCTCGGGCGATACCTGGCATTCGCGCGCTCCGCTTCGGCGAGGACATCACCGGCGAACGCACGAGGGGGCATCAGTACCTGCTGTACATGGAGTTCGACGACGACGACACGCTTCGCGCGTACCAGGGCCATTCGGTGCATCAACAGTTCCTCACCTGGGTGCGCGACCGCTCGTGCACACCGCTTGCCTTCGACTATCACCTGACCGATCAGACGGTCATTCCGACTGGCTGAGGGCCGCATTCCCTGAGATGGAGCAGCGATGACCAATCCGAGTTCCAGCGCACCCGAACCAGGGCAACGACTAGCCAAGGGCTCCCTTTCAACAATTGACGCGGTCGCCATCTCGGTGTCGGTGCTGGCTCCCGGCATGGCGATGCTGCTCAATGTGCCCGGTGTCGCCGTCATCGCCGGCGGCTCGACCCCGCTGGCGTTCCTCCTCGGCGGCGTCGCCTGCCTCGCGCTCGCGTTCGTCGTCATCGGCTTCACCCGGCGGATGGCCTCTGCCGGATACGCCTACACCTACGCCAGCCGGAGCCTCGGCAAACCCGCCGGATTCATGGCAGGCTGGCTCTATGCGTTCGGCTTGATCTGCTTCGTCCCGATGACGATGGCGGGTGTCGCGTTCCTGGCTACTGATCTGCTGCACATCTCCACCAACTGGTGGTTCCCGCTGTTCCTTGTCGGGATGGCGCTGCTCGTCGTGCTCTCGATCGTCCGGATCAAGGTGACGACCCGGCTGCAGTTGCTGGTCGGCGCGATCACCGTGGTCGTGATCATCATCGTGAACATCTTCACCACCGCTAAGGGCGGGGCACACGGCAACACCCTGGCCCCGTTCACGTTCAGCCACACCGAGAAGGGCGGTTTCTCCGGAGTCTTCTACGGCATCATCCTCGGAATCACCTCATACATCGGTTTCGAGACGGCGGCCGACTTCGGTGAGGAGACCAGCAATCCGCGCCGCTCCATCCCGATCGCGATCATCGCGTCGGTCGGTTTCGCGATCATCTTCTATCTTTGGACCACCTACAGCATGTCGATCGGCTTCGGTGTGAAGAACGGCTCGGACTTCGGCGGCGACGGTTTCGCGCTCAAGACCATCGCCGAGCGCTTCGTCGGTGGGCCACTGGGCATACTGGTGGAGATCGGCGGGTTGTTGGCCGCGTTCTTCGTCTGCGTCGGGTGCGCGACGGCAGGTACCAGGACGCTATACGCGATGGGCAGGGAGGGCGTGCTCGCCTCGTGGCTCGGCAGGACGCACCAGCGCTACAAGACTCCCGCCAACGCCACGATCACGGTGGCCGTACTGAGCACGGCGCTTGCCGCGCTGATCGGATTCGGGTTCGGCACCAAGGACCTCGGCGGTCAGCCGACAACCGTCTACTACTTCTTCGCGACTCTTGGCACCCTTGCGGTGATCGTCGTCTACATCGGACTGTGCGTTGGTGGCGCGGTGTTCTTCCGCCGCACGCAGAGCAACTACAATCTCCTCGCGCATCTGCTTGTGCCGGTCGCGGGCGTGGTTTTGTTCGCGGCCGCACTGTACGGCTCGATCTATCCGACGCCGCCGCATCCGCTGAACGCCACGCCGTACATCACCGTGGTCTGGATCGTGCTCGGGCTCGTGGTGCTCGCCGTACTCAAGGCCCGGCGACCGGAAGCGATCGACCGGATCGGCTCGATGCTCGGTGAGGAGGGTGGTGAGGAAGGCGGCGCCCTTGACGCCGCGCCGGTCGAGCCGCAGACCGCGACATGAGCGAAGGCGCGGGAAGGCGGATCGGCTTCATCGACGACCACGCCCATCCGTTCCCGCTGGCGGCAGACACGCTCGACCTAGGTCGGCTGACCCTGGACGTCAGCGGCGGTCCGGGAACCGACGACCGGCGGCGGGCTGCCGCCCCGCACAGGCTGGCACTTGAGGCAATGCGGGTGCGGTTGGGCGCGCTGCTCTGTTGCGAGCCCGACGAGATCAAGCGGGTGCGCGACGCACGGGCGGCCGAGGACTGGCCGGGTTACGTCCAGTTGCTGTTCCGGGATGCAGGTGTCGACGGAATGCTGCTGGATGGCGGTTCACACCCGCTGTCGAGCGACGAGCTCCGCCGCCACGCGCTGCTCGCCAACACCCCGATGTACCAGCTGCTCCGGCTGGAAGCGGTGATCGACCCGTTGCTGACCGCAGGCGCCGAAGCCGACGATATCCTGGAGGCCGTCGAACGCTTCGTCGCCGATGGCGCGTCAGCGGGGGCGGTCGGTGTGAAAACGGTGCTGGCATACCGCACCGGGCTGGCGGTCAACCCGGACGTGAACGAGGAGCAGGCCCGCCGCTCGGTCACCGAGGGCGGTCCGATACGTCAGCGCGCCAAGGCCTTGCGAGACCTGATCACGCGCAGGACCCTCGCGCAGTGTGCCGATCTGAGGCTCCCCATGCAGATCCACACCGGGTTCGGCGACTCAGAATTGCGGCTTGCCGATGCGGACCCGATCCTGCTCGACGATGTGCTGCGCACACCAGAAGGGACAGCCGCACCCGTGGTGCTGATCCACGCGGGCTACCCGTGGCACGAGCAGATCGCCTATCTCGCGGCAATTCGCCCCCGACTATGGGCGGAGTACTCCCTCGCCAACCTCTTCAGCCCGGTGACGACCACCGACCGGCTGCTGCGCATTATCGATGTCACGCCGACCGATCGAGTAATTTTCGGCAGTGACGGGCACGGATCACCCGAGACACACTGGTTCGCGTTGCGGGTACTGCGGGCAGCGTGGCGCGACGTGCGATCCCGGTTAACGGACATGGCCCGGCCGGGCTGGCTCGACGAAGCAGGCGCCCGCATGTTCCGTGGCAACGCCGTGGAGTTGTACCGGCTCGACCCCGACCGTTGACGCCGACCCGCGCCGCCGTGAGCGTTTCCGCCCCACAACCCCACGACAGCACCAGCACCTACCGAGGGGCGTTTGCCTGGTAGCGGGTGAACGCGGGCAGCGTCAGCGCGATGACCCCGGCACCCGCGATGGTGGCGAGGCCGCCGCTGACCGCGCTGATGGCCGGCGTGGTGAGCGAGCCGATCACACCGGCACGGACGTTGCCGAGTTGCGGACCGCCGACTCCCGCGATGTACTCGGCGGCACTGACCCTGCCGCGATATTCGTCGGGGGCTAGGACCTGGACGATTCCGGTGCGGAACACCACGCTGAGCACATCTGCTGCACCTGCCGCGGCGAGCAGCAGGAGGGCGAGCCACAGGCTGCCGGCCAGACCGAACCCTGCCAGACCGCCGCCCCAAACGGTAGCAGCGATCAGCATGGCCCTACCTGGCCGAAGCACGCGCCCGACCGGCCCTGACAGTGCCGAGCCGACGAGACCTCCGACCGAGGGCGCCGCCGTGATCAACCCGAGCGTCTGCGCGGCGCCCCCGAAGTGTTGTGCGTTGATCGCCGGAAACAGCGCGATGGGCATACCGAGCACGGTGGCGCTCAGGTCGGCAAGCAACGCACCCGCGATGACACGGTTGCCACGCACGAAGCGCAGCCCATCGCGCACGGCGCGCACGCCGGGCTTCGCGATGGTGCCGAGCGGCGGCATCGCGGGTAGCCGAATCACACCGTACAAGGAGGCGGCGAAGCTGACCGCGTCGATGAGATAACACGCCTTCAAGCTCCAGACAGCCGCGATCAGGCCTGCGAGGGATGGGCCCGCTGTCATGCTGAGGTGACCGGTGAACATTCTCAGCGCGGCTCCGGCCGGAACCAGATCAGCTGGCAGCAGTCGCGGCAGGAAAGTACGCGCTGCCGGAGCGCCAGCGGCATTGAACAGGGACTGGATCGCGACCAGGAAATACAGCAGCCACAACTGATCGAGGCCGAGGAATGCCTGAGCGGCGAACATCCCCGACACCCCGGCCAGGCAGCTTCTGGTGACCAGCACCAGTGTGCGCCGGTCGACCACGTCGGCGACGGACCCGCCGATCAATCCGATGGCGATCGTCGGGACCGCCATGGCGAGTCCGACCGCACCGACCGCGGCCGAGGAGTGGGTAAGGGTATATATCTGCAGCGCGACCGCAAAAGCCGTCATCCGGCTGCCGATCGCGGACAGCCCGTTACTCGCCCATAGTCGCCGAAACGCCGGTGCCTGCCGCAACGGCCGGGTGTCCATGAACAGGCGCCTGGTCGCCACGTCATCCTTCCGCGCTGTGGTCGGTGCTACTGCGGCGGCGGCCCGGCTCAGCGCGGTGCTTGGCGAGCCAGGCGTTGAACTAACAAGCGGCCTGCGATCGTTCCCCAGTTGTGGCGGCGGGAAATTGCGGGACTAATCATTCGGTCGCGCTGCCCGCCCCCGTGAAATGCCTGCGCCACCAATTGGGCCGGTTCGCCGAGCCACCGAAGTCGGCGTCCGGAAACGCCGTGGCAATCATGCTGCGCAGTTCCGCGGGCTGCGGGTTGACGTGCGCGCTGCCCGCAACCACCACGGTGGGAACTGTCTCGTTGCCATCCGCCACCGACCGCACGAACTCGGCGGCACCTTCCTCCGCCCAGATGTCATGCCACCTCGTAGGTATGCCGTCCCGCTCGATCACGTAGCGCAGGCGCATGCAATACGGACAGCCACGCCTCCAGTACACGTCAATGAGGGGTTCATCGCTCGAAGTGGGCATCCGCGCCTCTCCTGTCGCCGATCCGGGTCACGACATCCATCGTTCCAGTTTTCCGGAGTCCGTGCCGACATCATTCGCCTGCACGGTGCACCGGTCCGTGCGAGGTAGCGCAGTGCTCCTCCGCCCGATCCCCACCACCCCCGACGGGCGCGTGATCGACCTGCAGGGTTACGTGCTCGACACCGTGGTTCTCCCGCAACTCCTGCTGCAGCCGCAGCCGCACGTCGTGACATGCCGCGCCCTGCCGGACTAATACGTGCGCCGAAAGTGCTGGCTGGCCCGAGGTGATCTGCCACAGGTGCAGATCATGTACCTCAACCACGGCAGCGAGTGCGGCCATCTCGGCACCGATCGCGTCCGGATCGGTGCCCGCCGGCGCGGCCTCGAGGAAGATCCGGCCGGAGTCCCGCACCAGCCGCCATCCCGCCCTTGTCATCAGCGATGCCACCAACAGGGCGGCGATGGCATCGGCGCGAACGAACCCCGTCGCCCACACGAGCGCACCCGCGATGGCCGTCGCCATGAAGGCGAACAGATCGTTGAGGATGTGCTGGAACGCACCCTCGATATTGAGGCTGCGCCGGTTGGCCTTGCTCAGCAGCCACACGGCGGCGAGGTTGACGACAATGCCCGCGAGCCCGGTGATCAGGACCGGCTCCCCAGCTACCTTGGTGACGCTGATCAACCGGCAAACGCCCTCGTAACAGAACCACACGGCTAGCAGCAGCAACGTGATGCCGTTCGCCTGTGCGGAGAGGATCTCGACGCGCTTAAGACCGAAGGTGAACCGGCCACGTGCCGGTCGGGCAGCCAACCTGATGGTCACCAGCGCCAACCCGATCGAGGCAGCGTCTGTGAGCATGTGCCCGGCGTCGGAGATCAACGCCAACGACCCGGCCAATACGCCGACGATCAGCTCGACCAGCATGAACGCCACGATCAGCGCCAGCGCAGCGGTCAGCCAGCGACAGTCGGCTCCCATCGATACACCGTGACCGTGCCCATGACCGCCGGAAACGGCGACGCGAGGCGTATTGCCACTGCTCACGCGCTGACCTCCCATGAGACGTGACGATCAATGATACATCGTAACATGCGCATATGTGCAGATGTGGCTACGATTGCGGTTGTCGGTCCCGTTAATGTGGGTGAAGTGAGTGCGTGCGGCACCGGACTGAGGGAGCACGATGGCACAGACCGTGGACGTGGTGGTAGTGGGGATGGGGCCAGGCGGCGAGTCGGCGGCAGGCGAGCTTGCCGAAGCTGGACTCTCCGTGGTCGGGATCGACGCGCGCCTCGTCGGAGGGGAGTGTCCGTACTACGGCTGCATTCCGAGCAAGATGTTGATCCGAGGGGCCGACGCACTGGCGGAATCCCGTCGGGCAACTGAACTAGCTGGGACAGTCAGCGTCGAGCCGGACCTCACACCGGTAGCCAAGCGCATCCGCGAGGAAGCCACCACGGGCTGGGACGACCGGATCGCGGTGGAACGGTTCACCGGGAAGGGCGGCCACTTCGTGCGGGGACGCGCGACGATCACCGGTCCACGTACCGTCTCGGTCGAGGGGCAGCAGTTCACCGCACGGCGTGCGCTGATACTCAACCCCGGCACAGAGCCCGCTATCCCGCCCATCACCGGTCTGGCGGACACGCCCTACTGGACCAACCGCGAGATAGTTGCCCTCGAGCGGCCGCCGGAGTCGTTGTGCGTGCTTGGTGGCGGTGCGATCGGGTTGGAGTTCGCGCAGGCCTTCGCCAGGTTCGGCACCACCGTCACCATCGTGGAGGCCGCCGAGCGACTGCTCTCGCTGGAAGAGCCTGAGGCGGGCGATCTGCTGGCAGAGGTACTGACCGCCGAGGGCGTCACCGTGCATACCAGCGCCAAGGCACGTGCCGTCGGCTATTCCGGCGACGGATTCACCATCGACATCGGCAGCGCACAGGTTCCGGCGGCACAGCTACTTGTAGCGACCGGCCGCCGTACCGACCTGCGCAAGCTCGGCGTCGAAGCACTCGGGATCGATCCGAGCTCCCGCTACTTCGAGCCGGACGAGCACATGCGGGTGGCCGACGGCGTGTGGGCGATCGGCGACGCCACAGGTAAGGGCGCGTTCACACACATGTCGATGTACCAGGCGGCCGTCGCGACTCGCGACATTCTCGGCACCCTCGGCACCGGCGCCGAGTATCACGCGGTGCCGAGGGTGACCTTCACCGATCCTGAGATCGGCGCGGTCGGCCTCACCGCAGCGCAAGCCGCGGACCGAGGGCTGACGGTGCGTACCGCGATGGCGCAGCTGCCGGGCTCCTCCCGCGGCTGGATCCACAAGCTCGGCAATCATGGCTTCATCAAGCTGGTCGAGGACCTGGAGACCGGGGTGCTCGCCGGTGCGACAGCCGCTGGGCCCAGTGGTGGCGAGATGCTCTCGGCGCTAGCGGTAGCGGTACACGCCAGGGTGCCCACCGACCGCTTGCGGCAGATGATCTACGCGTACCCGACCTTCCACCGCACTATCGAGGACGCGCTTGGAACGCTGCGCTAGCGTCGTGCGCCGGGCCCAGTGTCCCGCGCCGGAATTAGCGACATGATTTTCGGCGCAGGACACTAGTGTGCGGCCAACCAATGTGCCTGACCAGGCCGTATCGGAACCCAGCAGCCGCTGGAGTTGCCATGCTTCGCGGTGCTGGCCATGCCAGGCATGGGCTCATCGGGCAGCTCAAGTAGTTCGTGCAGCACCACCGACGCGGTCCCGTTGGTCTCCCAGATCGGGCTGCTCGGCGCGAGCACATCTGCTTCGTCGCCCGGCATCCTGCTCGCCGTCACGTCGGTCTCGGCATGCAGCTTGACGACGTCGATCACGTTGTCATGTGCCCTGATCCCGACAACGGCGACCACTTCGCCGGTGCCGCTGCGGGGGTGCACGAACTGGAAGCCACACCTGACGAGTTTCTGTAGCAGGTCAGCGATGCCGACTACCGGCTCAGCAATCGCGGTCATCGGGGCTCACCCATCGTGACGTCAGCGATCAGTTCGGCGATCGCGCCGCACGGGTAGACGAGCGCGGGGCCGTTCGGGTCCCGGGAGTTGCG
>JBOHEL010000149.1:0-10049 GCA_050700995.1 Sciscionella sp.
GATTCAACGGGACGGGTTCCTCGCCCGCGGGTGTCGACTCCGCATCGGTCATGAACTCGTTCACAACCCTCGCTGCCGCACCGCAGAAGTGCCCAAACCGGTCAGGAACGGGTTGCCTGCGCGCTCCCGACCGATGGTGGTGGTCGGACCGTGGCCGGGGAGTACGACCGTGTCATCCTGCAGGGTCAGCACTTTCTCACGCAGTGACCGTTGCATCCGCAGCGGATCGCCGCCAGGCAGGTCGGTCCGGCCGATGGAGCCCGCGAACAGCGTGTCGCCCGCCAGCAGCAACCGGGAGCCCTCCCCGGTGCCCGACCGGAAACAGACGGAACCCGCGGTGTGTCCTGGCGTGTGGTCGACGGTGAACCGCAAGCCTGCCAGCTCCAGTTCCGCACCGTCGGAAAGCTCCCGGATCTCGGCTGGTTCCCGCATCTGGAGGTTGCCTCCGAAGAACGCGGCGGCATCGGCACTGACACCCCGCAACGGGTCGGCGAGCAGGTCACGGTCGTCGGGGTGGATCCAGGCAGGCACATCGTTGCCGTCGCACACCGGAGCAACCGAGAACACATGGTCGAAGTGGCCGTGCGTGCAGAGAACCGCCACCGGGGAGAGCCGGTGCTTCGCCACCGCCTCTGCGACCTGCTCGACGGCGTCCTGCCCGGGGTCGACGATGACGCACGGTTCCCCCTCCCCCGCTGCCAGTAGGTAACAGTTCGCCTGCAGTGCACCAGTTGGAAATCCGATCACGAGCACGACAGAACCCTCCGAACCAACAGAAACAACCTCCGGACCACTGACACGTCGACACTCAAGCCTACCGGTCGCCCCCCAACACAGTTTCTTCACAGCATGCCCCAATAGACTGCGCAGCCATCACCCGTACACGATCACGATGGGGAGGGCGCAGGTGCCGACCAACGAGCAGCGCCGGGCCGCCGCGAAGCGAAAGCTGGAACGCCAGCTGGAGCGCCGCGTGCGGCACGCCAAATTCCGCAAGAAGCTGCTGATCAGCTCCGGTGCCACGGTCATCGTCATCGCGCTTGTTGTGGTCGGTGTCGTGCTCTACAACAACCACCAGGACGCGGTAGCAGCCGAGCAAGCCGCCGCGTACAAGGCGAACACCTGCCAGTACACCAAGGGCAAGCCCGCACCCAAGGGCAAGGATGTCGGCCTGCCGCCGAATCCCAACCCGAAGCCGACGACAGGCACCGTCAAGGTGGACCTGAAGACCAGCCAGGGCGAGATCCCGCTCACCCTTGACCGCACGAAGGCGCCGTGCACCGTGCAGAGCGCCCTGCACCTCGTGACGAAGAAGTTCTACGACAACACGCCGTGCCACCGGCTCACCGACGCCAGCAGCCTCAAGGTGCTGCAGTGCGGTGACCCCACCGGAACCGGCACCGGCGGCCCCGGCTACACGATTCCCGACGAGAAGCCCAGCCATCTCAAGCCGGCACCCGCCGCTATCGCGAAACAGGCGGCGCAGTCCGGAGTCAAGGTCGCGACCTACCCGCGTGGCACGGTCGCGATGGCCAACACCGGGCAACCGCACTCCGGTGGCAGCCAGTTCTTCCTGGTCTACGGCGACTCCTACCTGCCGCCCAGCTACACCGTATTCGGCACGATCGGCAAGGCTGGGCTCGCGACGCTGGACAAGATCGCGAAGGGCGGCATCACGCCGGTCGCGAACCCCCAGACCGGAAAGGCAAACCCTGGTGACGGCAAGCCCAAACTCCCCGTCACCATCAAAACCGCCACCATGGTGTCCTGACGGGCGACCCAAAGCGGGGTTTGGGGGTCTTGAAGACCCCTCAACCCCGCGCGATCAGGCAGCTGAGGTAACCCGGTACACGTCGTAGACACCCTCGATGCCACGGACCGCTTTCAACACATGGCCGAGGTGCTTGGGGTCGCCCATCTCGAAAGAGAACCGGCTGACCGCCACCCGGTCCCGGTTGGTCGTCACGCTGGCCGAGAGGATGTTCACCTTCTCATCGGCAAGCACCTTCGTGACATCGGAGAGCAGCCGGTGCCGGTCCAGCGCCTCCACCTGGATCGCTACCAGGAACACAGACGAGGATGACGGCGCCCACTCCACCTCGACGAGCCGCTCAGGCGAATTGAACAGGTCGCCCGCGTTGGTGCAGTCGGTGCGGTGCACGCTGACCCCGCCGCCGCGCGTGACGAACCCCAGGATCTCGTCGCCCGGCACCGGCGTGCAGCAGCGCGCGAGCTTCACCCAGACCTCGGAGGCGCCCTTGACTACCACTCCGGCATCGCCGCTGCCCCTGCGCTGGCTCACGGTGGATGGCGTCGCCCGCTCGGCGATCTCGTCCTCGGCGTGCTCGACACCGCCGAGCTGCGCCACAAGGCGTTGCACCACGTGCTGCGCGGACAGTTGTCCCTCTCCCACCGCCGCGTAGAGCGAGGACAGGTCGTTGTAATGCAGCTCGTGGGCCATTGCCGACATCGAATCGGCCGAGGCCAGCCGTTGCAGCGGCAGCCCGGTTCGCCGGACTTCCTTGGTGATGGCGTCCTTGCCGCTCTCGGTGGCCTCTTCCCGCCGCTCCTTGGCGAACCAGTGCTTGATCTTCGTCTTGGCGCGCGGTGAGGCGACGAACGAGAGCCAGTCACGGCTCGGACCGGCACCCTCCGCCTTCGAGGTGAAGATCTCGACGACTTCACCGTTCTCCAGCACCCGCTCCAGCGCGACGAGCCTGCCATTCACCCTGGCGCCGATGCACCTATGGCCGACCTCGGTGTGCACGGCATAGGCGAAGTCCACCGGTGTCGAGCCGGTGGGAAGCGTGATCACCTCACCCTTCGGGGTGAAGACGAAGATCTCCTTGGTGGCGAGGTCGTAGCGCAGCGACTCAAGGAACTCGCCGGGATCAGCCGCCTCCCGCTGCCAGTCGAGCAGTTGCCGCATCCAGGCCATCTCGTCGACATCGACGGCACGGCCCGCATGCGTGCCCTTGGTCTCCTTGTACCGCCAGTGTGCGGCGATGCCGTACTCTGCGGTGCGGTGCATCTCGCTGGTGCGAATCTGCACCTCAAGCGGTTTGCCGTCCGGCCCGATCACCGTGGTGTGCAGCGACTGGTAGACACCGAAGCGCGGTTGCGCGATGTAGTCCTTGAACCTGCCTGGCATCGGCTGCCACAGCGCGTGCACCACACCCATCGCGGCGTAGCAGTCGCGCACATCGTCCACCATGATCCGCACGCCGACGAGATCGTGGATATCGTCGAAGTCCCGGCCCCGCACGATCATCTTCTGGTTGATCGAGTAATAGTGCTTCGGCCTGCCCTCGACCCTCGCCGTGATCCGGGAGCCCGCCAACCGCACCGAAAGCTCGTCAATCACCTCATGCAGGTAGGTGTCCCGCGACGGCGCGCGGTTAGCCACCAGCCGGACGATCTCGTCGTACTTCTTCGGCTGCAGGATGGCGAAAGCCAGGTCCTCCAGCTCCCATTTCACGGTGGCCATGCCCAGCCGGTGTGCCAGCGGTGCAAGCACCTCCAGCGTCTCCTTCGCTTTGCGCGCCTGCTTCTCCGGTGGCAGGAACCGCATCGTGCGCATGTTGTGCAGCCGGTCTGCGAGCTTGATCACCAGCACCCTCGGGTCCTGCGCCATGGCGATCACCATCTTGCGGATGGTCTCGGCCTCGGCCGCGGTGCCCAGTTTGACCTTGTCGAGCTTGGTCACGCCGTCGACGAGCTGAGCGACCTTGGCGCCGAAATCGGCGCGCATGGTCTCCAGCGAATAACCGGTGTCCTCCACGGTGTCGTGCAGTAGCGCGGCGACCAACGTCGTGGTGTCCATCCCGAGCTCGGCCAGAATGGTGGCCACCGCGAGCGGGTGGGTGATATACGGATCGCCGGACTTGCGCCGCTGCCCGCGGTGCATCTCCTCGGCCACGTCATAGGCATGCTGCAGTAATGGCAGGTCGGCGCCGGGATGCAGCTCACGATGGACCGCGGCGAGCGGTTCGAGTACCTGCTTGACGACGGCGCTGCGCTGCGCGGTGATCCGGCGGGCCAGCCTGGCCCGCACCCTGCGCGTCGCGGACGGACCGCGCGGGACCGGCGGCTGCCCTTCCGCAGTCGCTGGCTCGGCCTCCTGCGTCACACACACTCCCGACTCATCGCGGTTGTGACTGTGAGAGTAACCCGGCCGGGGTGATCACCGCCGAGGGCGTCACCGCACTAAACGAGGCGCAGCGTGTGAACGCGCCTCCCAGGCAGCCGTTCCCTACCGTGCAGCGCCGAGAGCTCCAACACCATGGCAAGCCCCTGCACTATGCCGCCGGCACCCTCGACCAGCTCGCACACCGCGGCGGCGGTGCCCCCTGTGGCCAGCACATCGTCCACGACCAGCACATTGCTGCCCGGCGTAATCGCCCCTGACGGCAGTTCCAGCGTGGTACTGCCGTATTCCAGTGTGTACTGGATCCGCCGCCCCACCGAGGGCAGCTTGCCCGGCTTGCGTACCGGAACGATGCCGAGTCCGCGAGCGTAGGCGAGCGCGGCAGCGAACAGGAAGCCGCGAGCTTCCACTGCGGCCAGCAGCTGGGTGTCGTCGTCCACAGCCTCAGCGAGGGCATCGACAACGGTCGCGAAGGCCACCGGGTCCGCGATCACCGGGTTCAGGTCGCGGAACAGCACACCTGGCTCTGGGAAATCCGGCACCGTCGCGACCAACCGCAGCGCATCGTCAACTTGCGTCGCCACCCGATGGCTCACCGGCGCCGTTTTCCTGTCGGCCTGCTGCGCTTGGCATCAGTCCGCTTGACGGTACGGGCGGGCACGCTGGCAGCGGCCGCCATCGCCCGCTCCTGCCGTTCATCGGCCTGGTCGGTTTCCGGCTCATCCGTGAGCTCGTCGCCTGCCGTCCGCGCTGCCTCAGCCCCACTGGCCGACTCCGCCTGACGCTTCGCGGCCCGCTGCTCGCGTCGGGCGTTCACCTTGGCAGCCTGCTGCTGGTAGGGCTTCTCGCGCATCTTCATGTCCACCAACAGTGGGGTGGCCAGCATGATCGACGAGCTCGCACCGCTGAGCATACCGATCAGCTGCACCAGCGCCAGGTCGGTTAGCGTGCCAACCCCGAGCAGGCCAACCCCCACGACCAGCAGGCCGAGTACCGGAAGCAGCGCGATCAGCGAGGTGTTGATCGAACGCATCAAGGTCTGGTTCAGCGCGAGGTTCGCGGCCTCGGGATAGCTGCGCCTTGTCAGGCCGAGCAGGCCCTTGGTGTTCTCCCTGACTTTGTCGAACACCACCACCGTGTCGTAAAGCGAGAACCCGAGAATGGTGAGCAGGCCGATCACCGTGGCAGGCGTAACCTCGAAGCCGACGAGCGAGTAGATGCCCGCGGTGACGACCACGTCGTTGCCAAGCGCGATCAACGCGGCGACCGACATCCAGCGCTCGAAGTAGAACGCCAGGAAGATACCCACCAACACCAGGAAGACCACCAGCGCGATCACCGCCTGCCGGGAGATCTGCCCACCCCAGGAAGCGCTCACCGCGCTGTCGCTGATCGCCGCCTGGCTTGGTTGGCCGTTGGTGCCCTTGGGGCCGAGCTGCTCGAACAGTGCGTGCTCGACCCTGGCGGCATCGGCCCTGTCGAGGTGAACTGAGCGGATCTGGATGGTCGCGGCGCCGCCGTTGCCGACCGACTGCACCGCCTCTGGCAGATGTCCGAATGTGTCGGCGTAAACGCTGCCAGCCGCCTTCGTCGAAATCGTGCCGTGGGTACCCGATGCCGGGAACTGGATCTGGGTGCCTCCGGTGAAGTCGATTCCGAAGTTGAACCCTCGGAACCCCATCGATAGCGCGGATATCACTATCAGCAGCGCGAAGGCGATGTAGAACCGCTTGCGCTTGCCGACGATGTCGAACGCGCCGGTGCCGTTGTACAGCCGATGCGCGAGGCTACCCTTCGAACGCTGCTTCCCGCTTGCCCCGGCAGGTCCTGCGGTTGTGCCGTTCGTTGCCATCTCAGACCCCCTTCCCTGCCGTCGTCACCGCGGCGGCCGAGGGTCGCGGACGCGCGCGCCGTGTCCCGCCCAGCCCGGACAGCTTGGGGTTTGCCAACCGCTTGGATCTGGAGGCGTAAACCACCATCGGGTGGGTCACCAGGAACACCACGACCAGGTCGAGCGCAGTGGACATACCGAGGGTGAACGCGAAGCCCTGCACATCGCCAACGGCGAGGACGTAGAGCACCACGGCGGCGAGGAAGCTCACCGCGTCGGAAGCCAGGATCGTTCGCCGTGCTCGGACCCATGCCTTCGGCACCGCCGAGCGGAAGGTTCGTCCTTCCCGTACCTCGTCCTTCAATCGTTCGAAGAAGATCACGAACGAGTCAGCCGTGATGCCGATGGCGATAATGAACCCGGCAATGCCTGCGAGGTCGAGGCTGTACCCGATCCACCGCCCCAGCAGCACGAGCACCGCGTACACCATGATCCCCGACAGCGCCAGCGAGGCGACGGTGAGCAAGCCGAGCACGCGGTAGTAGAAGAGGCAGTAGATGAGTACCAGCGCGAGGCCGATACCGCCCGCGATCAGGCCGGCCTCCAGTGAGGCGAGGCCGAGCGAAGCCGAGACTGTCTTCGCGTCCGAGGAATCGAACGAGAGCGGCAGCGAGCCGTACTTGAGGATGTTCGCCAGGTCCTGCGCCTCTTGCTGGCTGAACTTGCCGCTGATCTGGGTGTTGCCGTCGAGGATCGGCTGCTGGATCTGTGGCGCGGAGACCACCTCGGTGTCCAGCACGAAGGCCGCCTGCTTGTGCACATTCTTGGAGGTGAAATTGGCCCAGGTCTTGGCGCCCGCGCTCTTGAAGGAGAGGTTGATGACGTAACCGGCGCCCTGCGGGTTCGTGGTGGCCGACGCGTTGCTGATCTGGGTTCCCTGCAGGAACACCGGGCCGAGCACGTACTTGTTGCCGTCGCGGCCGCAGGTCACCAGCGGCAGTTTCGGGTCGTCGTTGCCGCGCAGTACGTCGTCGTGCCCTTGCGCGCAGTTCAGCTTCGCCAGTTCCCGCTGCTGTGCCTTCGGATCCGTGCTCTGCCTTGCCTTCTTCGCCTGTTGGATGGCCTGCGCCGTCTTGGCATCGTGCGATCCGTTCGATGGCGTCGCCGGCGGTGCGGGCTGTGTGGTCGGCCCGGCCGCGGGCATAGGCGCGCCCTGCGGCTTCGGCGACTGCGAGGCGCCCTGACTCCCCGATGGCGCGGACGATGTCGGTGCGGACTTGCCGGAGGTGCTCGGCGGTGCGGACTTGCCGGGGATGGTCGCTGGGGCAGGCGCCGTCCCCGCCGTCTCCTGCAGCACCTTGCGGAAGCCCAGCTTGGCGGTCTGGCCGAGGCTCTTGGCCTGCTCGCCCTGGTTACCGGGAACGGTGATCACGATGTTGTTCCCGTTGAGCACGACGTTGGACCCGGTGACGCCGAGGCCGTTGACCCGCTGCTCGATGATCTGCTTCGCCTGGTTGAGCGAGTCCTTGGTCGGTGGCTGGCCGTTGCTGGTACGGGCGGTCAACGTCACGCTCGTGCCACCGGAGAGGTCGATCCCCAGTTTGGGTGACGCCTTGTGGTTACCGGTGCCGAACACCAGTGCGTACAACACGACCACGATAGCTGCGAACACCCAGAGGTAGCGCGCGGGGCTGATGCGCCCGGCAGGAGGTGCCACGTTCGGTCCGTCTCCTTACAACGTTCAAATCCACTTGTCCGGCGGTTCGGTTACAGCCAGCGACGCGCACCGCGGTCACGACTGACTGCGGTGCGCGACGACCACACCCCGATCCGAGGACGCGGCCCGCTTCCGACGCGCCACATTACCCGGCGCGATATATGGCCGGTGTCACGCGGGCGGGAAGTCAGCTCAGCGGGACTTCTTACCGTGCTCCAAGGGCGGAGCCAACTCGGCGCCACTGGCCTGCTCGGTGATCGTGTCGGACCCGTTGTCCGAGGTAGCGTCGTCCTCGAACTCGCTGAGGTCGGTGTCGTCTACCTCGGTGTCGGCCTCGTCCTGAACCTTCTCCCGAACCGCGGCACGTAACCAGGTCGTCACGAGGCCAGGCGCGATCTCGATGTCGATGGTGGCATCGGAGGTCTCTGCGACGGTGCCGTACAGGCCGGAAGTGGTCATCACGCGGTCACCAACAGTAATCGAGCTCTGCAACTCCTGCTGCTTCGCGGCGTTCCGCTTCTGCTTGCGAGCACTGAGGAACAGCGGCACCGCAAGCACGACGATCAGTAGCGGGAAGATCAAGTTCTGCACGTGTATCCATCTCCGTTCGGCGGTGACGCCGCACTCGGTGGTCGGACCGGTTTGCCCGGACGCTTGGTTCGGGCGGCACACCGCAGCGGGCGAATATCACATTTTGCGGCGTCCATCATCGAGTGTGCCAGGTTGGCAACGGCACCGGCCGTCCACCCTACTGGTCGAACCGCTGGCCGTCGAACAACGTGGGCACCGCGGCGGGCATGAATTCGCCTGGCAAGCGCTCCGGAGGCACCAGTCGCAGGTGGCTCCATGCCGCAGCGGTAGCCACCCGACCACGGGGCGTGCGCGCCAGCATGCCCGCTCGCACGAGGTAGGGCTCACAAACTTCCTCGACCGTGGTGGCCTCCTCGCCGACGGCGACCGCGAGGGTGGCCACCCCGACCGGCCCGCCGCCGAACGTCCGTACCAGCGCCTGCAGCACCGCCCGGTCCAGCCGGTCGAGACCGAGGTCGTCCACGTCGTACACGGCAAGGGCGGCGCAGGCGATGTCCCTCGTGACCGCACCGTCCGCACGCACCTCCGCGTAGTCGCGCACCCGGCGCAGCAACCGGTTCGCGATGCGTGGCGTACCTCGCGAGCGTCCCGCGATCTCCTCGGCACCGTCAGACCGTAGGTCCACGCCGAGAATGCCCGCTGACCTGCGCAGTACCACTTCCAGCTCGGCGGGAGCGTAGAACTCCATATGCGCCGTGAAACCGAAGCGGTCCCGCAGCGGCGAAGTTAGTGAGCCTGCCCTCGTGGTCGCCCCGACCAGGGTGAACGGCGCGATTTCCAGCGGGATGCTGGTCGCCCCAGGGCCCTTGCCGACGACGACGTCGACCCGGAAGTCCTCCATCGCCAAGTACAGCATCTCCTCGGCAGGTCGGGCGATGCGATGGATCTCATCGATGAACAGCACGTCGCCGCCGACGAGGTTGGACAGCATCGCCGCGAGGTCGCCCGCCCGCTCCAGCGCGGGCCCTGAGGTGATGCGTACCGCGCAGCCGAGTTCCGCACCGATGATCATGGCCAGGCTCGTCTTGCCGAGACCCGGCGGCCCTGACAGCAGGATGTGGTCCGGCGGCGTGCCTCTACCCTTGGCACCTTGCAGCACCAGTTCGAGCTGCTCGCGCACCTTCGGCTGCCCGATGAACTCGATCAGCGCCTTCGGGCGGAGGGTGGCTTCCACCTCGCGGTCGGTCGCCGCTGCCAGCGGCGACAGTGGCGGCTCTTCGCCGGACTCCTCGGCCTTCTCGCTCATGACCCAGCCACCGTAGTGCTGAAAGTGGCTCTTGTTCCCTTCAACGACAGAAAAGCCACGTTCAGCACCATCAAGTACACAAGAGCCACTTTCAGCACAACCGCGGTCACCGCTTCTTCCCCAGTGCCGTCAGAGCCATGCGCAGCACCGTGGAGGTCTCCCCGGAACCGTCGTCGGCCAGCACCGTGTCGACCGCCTGCTCAGACTGTTTCGCCGCGAACCCGAGCCCGATCAGCGCGTCAACCACCGAGGAACGCAGCGCCCCTCCCGCCGATCGCGGCGCACCGGCTCCGGCAGCGGCGGGAGCCAACGCACCCACCTTGTCCCTCAGTTCGATCACCAACCGCTCCGCGCCCTTCCTGCCGATACCGGGCACCTGCGTCAGCACCGCCATATTGCCCTCGGCCACCGCGGCACACAGCACATCGGGTTCGAGCACTGCCAACATCGCCAACGCCAGCCTCGGGCCGACCCCGGACACCGACTGCAGCAACTCGAAGAGTGCCCGTGCCTCGGT
>JBOHEL010000150.1:0-10019 GCA_050700995.1 Sciscionella sp.
GTCCACGCCGATCACGGTGACACTCATGGCGCCTCCAGCAACCCGCGGGACACCCGCACCCGGTCGGCTCCCACGAGTGACGCTCCGCAAGCTCCGCCACCATCACTCATGGCGCCTCCAGCAACCATTCCGCCTCCGTCGAGGCGACCACCGACTCGCCAGAGAAATCGACCATGGCGATGCGCGCGGGCAGTCTCCCACCCTGCGCATCGCTGAATCTGCTCAGCACATCGGCCACCATGACACACAGCTCGTCACCGCAGTTTTGCAACATGCCGTTGCGTGCCCAGACCTCGTAGGCGCGCCGTGCGGTCACGGCCGACGCGATCTCAGCACAGTCCACCTCGCTGGCACCGTGCCGTGCGGCGATACCAGACAGCAATTCAGTGTCCACTTTAGACCGTGTGTAGTGTGTCATCACGATGCCGGAGGCAAGCTTGGTGAGCTTGCCGATCATGCCGACGAACACCACGTCGCGCAACCCCTGCGCCACAGCACGCCGCAGCGCGGCGCCGGTGAAGTCCCCTACTTCCACGAAAGCCACGTCCGGCAGCTCCGGTAACAGGCGCATCGCAGCCTTCTCGGTTCGGCCGCCGGTGGCCAGCACGACCGTGCTGCCGTGCTGTGCCGCCAACACCGAAATCGCCTGCTCCACACTCGCCCGCCAGGATGCGGTGGAGAACGGGCGCACGATCCCGGTGGTGCCGAGGATGGAGATGCCACCGTGGATGCCCAACCGCCGGTTGGTCGTCTTGTAGGCCATCTTCTCCCCGCCTGGCACACTGAGCGTCACCTCGACACCCCGATCCCCAGTGGCCTCGCGGACCGAGGCGGTGATCATTTCCCTCGGCACCGGGTTGATGGCCGGGCCTCCGACATCAAGCCCCAGGCCCGGTTTCGTCACCACGCCGACCCCGTCGGATCGCAGCAGCGTGACGTCGGCGCCTGAAATCCAGCGCACCGTAGCAGTCAGGTGCGCACCGTGCGTGACATCCGGGTCGTCTCCGGCGTCCTTTACCACCACCGCTCGCGCGGTGTCGGCCTCGATCCGGCAGGAATGCACTTCGAAGGTGTGACGCACCCCGGAAGGAAACAATATATCCACAGTGGACGGACCGTGGCCGTCGCGTAGCGCAAGCACCGCTGCCTTGGCGGCGGCGGCCGAGCACGCGCCGGTCGTGAAGCCCGTGCGCAGCGCTTTCGGCCGCACCTTGGCGGTGCGGGGCAGGTCGGGTTCCCGCAGCGGTGACGGTTCAGCCATTGGTGGCCCTGCGCGCCCGCAACTCCCGCCTGCGCTCAGGATCGGGCTTGCGATAGGTATGGAAATGGCCGCCGTGATACAGATGTGATCGCGTGCCGCCCGCGTGCAGTGCCGCGCCGATGAGGAAGAGCGTGTGGCGCCACAGCTTGTGTTCTTTGACGGTGCCCTCCAGCGCGCCGAGCGTGGTGTGCAACACCAGCTCGTCCGGCCATGTGACCTTGTAGGCGATCATCACCGGAGTCTCATCGGGATAGCCGCCTGCACGCAGTTGCTCGACGAGTTGGCGGGTCCGCGCGGCCGAAAGGAAGATCGCCATGGTGGTGCCGTGCCGCGCGAACTCCGCGATCCGCTCGGCTTCCGGCATCGGTGTCTTGCCGCCTTCCAACCTGGTGAGGATCACCGACTGCGCTACCTCGGGGACGGTGAGCTCCCGGCCGGCCACCGCGGCGGCAGCGGTGAACGCCGAGACCCCCGGAACGATCTCGACATCCAGGCCGAGCGCGGCACAGGCATCGAACTGCTCCTGCACCGCGCCCCACAGTGCAGGGTCGCCGGAATGCACCCTCGCCACCCGCAGATCCTGCGCGGCCGCTCGCCGGTAGATCGCCACCACATCCTCGTGGGTGATCTTCGAGGAGTCGACGATCACCGCATCCGGTTTGGCGTGCTCGCTCACGCAACGCTCGTCCACCAGGCTGGCTGCCCATATGATCAGGTCGGCTTGTGCGATGCGCCGTGCACCCCGCAAGGTGATCAGATCCGGCGCACCAGGCCCCGCACCGATGAAGCTGACATGCCCTACGGTCACAACTGAGCTCCTCTTCCGTTCCGCCGCGCCGGAACCAGCACCGCCGATAAGTATGGTGCGACCAACTCGTCCGCTTCGGACAGTGGCAACACCCGCTGATCCGGGGTA
The DNA here is from genome assembly GCA_050700995.1 of Sciscionella sp. GTDB lineage: Bacteria > Actinomycetota > Actinomycetes > Mycobacteriales > Pseudonocardiaceae > JBOHEL01. The sequence continues at coordinate 2,178 of JBOHEL010000150.1, forward strand.
CCGAGATGCTCGGCGTAGACGGCGCGGTCCGTGGCACCGGCCGCGGCGATCAGCTCGGCCAACTCGGTGAACCTGCGCCCGCCCTTGTAGGCGACGACCGTGCCGCCACCGGCGAGCGCGCGGCGCAACGCCTCGACGTCCCTCGTCAACGGCAGCAGCGTCAGTGGTTCGGCACCTTCCACAAGGCTGATTCCCGCGGCCGATGCGGCCGCCTGCATCGCGGTGATGCCGGGGACGGTGGCGATCTCTGCCTCCGGCAGCAACTCCAGTACGGACGCCGACAAGTAGCGGAAAGTCGAGTACACGGCGGGATCCCCGAGCGTCGCGAACGCCGCGGTCCCGTTGTGCTCCCGCAGCACCGCCACCACAGCCTCAGCGGCGGAATCCCAGCGCTGCCTGCGATGCAGCTGCGGGCCGTCCACCGCGTCGTTCAGGGCGAACACGAGTCGCTGGATCTTCGGGTCCGCGCCGAGATGCGCGCGCACCACTGCCTCCGCGCGCCCGGCGTCGGCCGGATCCAGTACCGGGACGAAGATCTGCCTGGCATCACGGAACTCCCGCAGGGCTGCGATCGTGAGCAACTCCGGATCACCAGGCCCAACACCGATTCCGACCAGACGCGGAGCCCTCATGCGGCGCACGCCTTCAGGAAACGCCCGATCGCGGCCGGATTGCCCGCGGGATGGGTGTGGAGGTAGGAAGCATGCACCCTGTGGTGCACGAACCCTTCGCTGACCGGGGCACCGTCGGAACCTCGCCAGTGCCAGGCTGCCCGTACTCGACACCCCGGTTCGATTGTGGTGCGATGGAACTCGTGACCGGTCAGCCTGCTGCCCGCCTCGTGCAGTGGCGACTCGCTCGCCGCGACAGCATCCCGGTAGCCAAGCGTGAGACGGTCACTCGTGCTGCCGCGTGCGTCCAGCACACCGCACATTGGCTCACCGTCCAGTTCCCGCGAGAGGTAAAGCAGCCCGCCGCACTCCGCGTGAATCGGCCCGCCGTGGCGGGCGAACCGCGCGATGGCAGACCGCAGTGTGACGTTGCTCGCCAGTTCCTCGGCATGCACCTCGGGAAAGCCTCCGGGAAGTACCAGCCCCGCCGTGCGCTCCGGCAGCGCCTCGTCGGTCAGCGGATCCAGCGTCACCACCTTCGCCCCAGCGGCGCGCAGCAGTTCGACGTGCTCGCGGTAGCCGAAGGAGAACACTTTCCCGCCTGCCACCGCGACAACAGGGCGGCCCCCGACCGGCGATACCTCCGTCTCCGGATCCCATGCGGTCTCGGCTAGGGGCGCGGCGGCGGCCGCGATGTCCCGCAGCGCGTCCAGGTCGACATGCGCGGCCACCACGTCCCGCATCGCGGCTACCGCGGCGACCGCTTCGCTCGCGCGCTCGGCAGCGGTAACCAGGCCAAGGTGCCGGGATGGGACGATAAGCGCGGGCTCCCTCGGCATGGCGCCGAGCACCGGCAATCCGGCGTCCGCGGCCGCTTCGGTGAGCATCTCGACGTGGCGGGGCGAGCCAACCCGGTTCAGCACGACTCCCGCCAGCCTGACCGTGGCGTCGAAGGATCGGAAACCATGCAGCAGCGCGGCAAGGCTGTAGCCCTGTCCTCGCGCGTCCACCACCAGCACCACCGGGCTTGCGGTCAGCCGCGCCACGTGCGCGGTGGACCCCAGGCCCGCGGTGCCTGCGCGACCGTCGAACAGCCCCATGACACCTTCGATCACCGCGACATCGGCGCCCGCCGCGCCATGCGCCAGCAGCGGGCCTATGCGGTGCTCGCCCACCAGCACCGGATCGAGGTTGCGCCCAGGCATGCCCGTCGCGAGTGCGTGGTAGCCGGGGTCGATGTAGTCGGGCCCGATCTTGCAGGCGGCAACCCGCTCCCCGCGAGCCGCCAGCGCCGCCGCCAGCCCGGTGGCCACCGTGGTCTTCCCGCTGCCTGACGAGGGCGCCGCGATCACCACCCGTGCCAACCTCATGACGTCCAACCGCTGAAAGTGGCTCTTGTGTCGCTGAAGTACACAAGAGCCACTTTCAGCCCACTCAATTGCGTGAAAGCCACTTTCAGCGGAAACATGGTTACCACTCGATTCCGCGCTGGCCCTTTTGACCGGCGTCCATCGGGTGCTTGACCTTCTCGGTGCGCATCACCAGGTCCGCCGCGTCGATGAGTTCCCCCGGGGCGTTCCTGCCGGTGATGATCACGTGTTGGTGCCCGTGCCGCTCGCGCAGCGCGGCGACTACCTCGCCGGTGTCCACCCAACCCCAGTGCAGCGGATAGGTGAATTCGTCGAGCACGTACAGCCCGTGCCGCTCGTCGGCGAGCCTGCGTGCGATCTCCTGCCAGCCCTCGGCCGCTGCCGTCGCGTGGTCCTGCTCAGTACCCTTCTTCCGGGTCCACGACCAACCCTCCCCCATCTTGTGCCACTCCACCGGCCCACCCTGTCCGGTCTCGGCATGCACCCGGTCAAGCGCGCGGAACGCCGCCTCCTCTCCGACCTTCCACTTCGCCGACTTCACGAACTGAAACACGCCGATCGACCAGCCCTGGTTCCAGCCGCGCAGCGCAAGTCCGAACGCGGCCGTCGATTTGCCCTTCATCTCACCGGTGTGCACGATCAGCAGCGGCCGGTTGCGACGCTCTCGCGTGGTCATGCCGTCTTCCGGCACCGAGAACGGCTTACCTTGTGGCACAGTGATCCTCTCTAGGCGGCACGGGCGCCGCGGACGAGGCCCGCGACAGCATCTGCGGAAAGTTCTTCCAGCCGCAGGCATTGCCCGCCGGTGGCCGCGGCGAGCTGTGCCGCGAGGCCAAGACGTAACGGGCCCTGCTCGCAATCCACCACTACGCAGGCAACGGAGTCAGCGGCCAGCGCCCCAGCCGCCCGCATCGCGTCGGCGACCGGTGGTCCGCCAACCCCCTTCGTCGCCCTGCCATCGGTGAGCAGCACCAGCAGTGGGCGCCTGCGTGGATCACGCACCCGTTCGCTCACCAGCAGTTTCCCGGTGCGCAGCAGCGCGTCGGCCAGTGGTGTCCTGCCGCCGGTCGGCAGTCGCCGCAAGCGCGCGGCGGCGGCGTCAACCGACGAGGTGGCAGGCAAGGCCAGTTCCGCGCGATCACCTCGGAAGGTGATTACGGCGACCTTGTCGCGCCGCTGGTAGGCGTCCCGCAACAGCGAGATCACCGCACCGGTGACCGCCGACATCCGCTGCCTGGCCGCCATGGAACCGGAGGCGTCGACAACGAAGACGACCAGGTTGGCCTCCCGCCCCTCCCTGACGGCATGCCGCAGGTCACCCTTGCGCAGCCGCAACCCAGGGGCATTCTTGCCGCGCGCCGACTGATGCGGTGCGGCCGCTGACAACGTCCCCACCAGATGCAGTCCGTGCCCGCCTTCGGTGGCCGCTCGCACCGTGCGGCCGGTGCTTGTGCGGGAGCGCGACCTGCGTCCCGCGCTGCCGTCGCCGGTGCCCGGAACCTCCAACCGCCTGGCGCGGAACGGTGCGGCCGGCGTGGCAGGCGGCCGTTCGCCCGTACCATTGCCGGTACCCTCCTTATCCGAAGTGGACTCACCGGCGTTCGGTGCGGTGTCCGGCTCCGGCTCGCCGCCGTCACCGGGTCCTGGACCGTCCGGTTCGTCGTCGGGTCCGTCTTCCCGATCACCGCCGGAGTCCGGTTCGGCCTGCTCGGCCGCCTGGCGCATGGCATCGGAGAGCTGTTCGGATTCCATACCAGGCTCGTCGAAGGGATCGCGGCGGCGTCGGTGCGGCAAGGCCAGCCGTGCGGCCACCTCGACGTCGGACTCGCAGACCTCCTCGGCACCGCGCCATGCCGCATGCGCGACGGCGGTTCGGGCCAGTACCAGATCGGCCCGCATCCCGTCCACGTCGAATGCCGCGCACACCGCCGCGATGCGCCGCAGCTCGGGGTCCGGCAGCCGGACCTTGCCAAGCGCCGCGCGCGCCACCATGATCCGCTCGGCCAGCTCGGCGTCCCGCGCGGCCCACGCCGTCGCAAAAGCTGCCGGGTCCGACTCATAGGCCAGCCGCCTGCGGATCACCTCGGTGCGGGTATCGACGTCGCGCGCCGCGGCGACCCGCACGGTCAGCCCGAACCGGTCAAGCAGCTGTGGACGCAGCTCGCCCTCCTCCGGGTTCATGGTGCCGACCAGCAGGAACCGTGCGGCATGCGAGACTGAGATGCCGTCACGCTCCACGTGTGAACGTCCCATGGCAGCGGCATCCAGCAACAGATCCACCAGATGGTCGTGCAGCAGGTTGACCTCGTCGACGTAGAGCACGCCGCGGTGCGCCGCGGCCAGCAGACCTGGTTGAAAGGCCCTGACGCCCTCGGTCAGCGCACGTTCGAGATCGAGCGCGCCGATGACCCTGTCCTCCGTGGCACCGACAGGAAGCTCAACGAGCCGCGCGGGACGCCGCGCGACAGCAGTGGCCTGATGCGGTGCGTCAGGACAGTCCGTGTCCGGATCGTCGGGGTCGCAGCCGAATCGGCAGCCTGTCAGCACCGCCAACTCCGGTAGCAGCGAGGACAGCGCGCGCACCACCGTCGACTTCGCGGTGCCCTTCTCGCCACGGACCAGCACCCCGCCGATAGCCGGGTGCACAGCGTTGAGCAGCAGTGCCAGTCGCATGTCGTCGTGGCCGACGACGGCCGAGAACGGGAAGCGGCCGGACGGCCGGCTCATGCAGGCAGGTGCGGGTTGCGCCACGGGTCAGCACATTCCTTCCTCGGGTGTCCGCGCCCGAAGGTCGAAGGCAGTGTGGGGCGGCGGTGTCTGGCTTCCGCGGTCGGGTTGCGTTCGCGGTCACAGTTGCGGGACAGCGCCGGTGTCGCACCGGCTTCCCGCGCGCCCCCACTGATGGGTTACGCACGTATCGTCGCACCTGCGGGGCCGGTGGTCCAACCCGCCAGGTCAAGGAGATGGGACACTCAGCATCGTGACGACCTCGACAACACCTACTCGTGCCGCCGCGTTCGACTGGATCGACGAGCAGTTGCGGGCCCGCAAGCGGGCGGGGCTGGTACGCAGGCTGCACCCAAGGCAGGCAGATTCACACACCCTGGACTTGGCTGGTAACGACTACCTCGGGTTGGCGACCGACAAGCGGGTTGCTGGGGCCGCGGCAGCGGCGGCGCTGCGGTGGGGCGCGGGTGCCACCGGCTCGCGGCTCGTGACGGGCTCAACGGAGTTGCACGCCGAGCTTGAGCGGGAACTCGCCGCGTTCTGCGGTTTCCCCGCGGCGCTGGTGTTCTCCTCTGGCTTCACCGCCAACCTTGGCGTCATCACGGCGCTCACCGGCAAGGATGCCGCGATCGTCGCCGATGCCTATATCCATGCCTCGCTGATCGACGGTTGCCGGTTGGCCCGTGCCGATGTGGCGGTCGCCAAGCACAGCGATCCCGCCGACGTCGAACACGCGCTGTCGACCCGCAAGCGGGAGCGGGCGCTGCTGATCACCGACTCGGTGTTCTCCGTGGACGGCGACCTGGCGCCACTGCCTGAGCTGGCAGCGGCTTGCCGCCGGCACGGTGCCGGTTTGCTGGTGGACGACGCGCACGGCTTCGGCGTGCTCGGCGAGGGCGGGCGCGGCACTATGCACGCGACGGGCCTGGCGGGAGCGGGCGACGTGGTCGCCACGGTCACGCTCTCGAAGTCCCTCGGTGCCCAGGGCGGTGCCGTGCTTGGCCCGCGCAACGTGATCAACCATCTGGTCAACACCGCGCGCAGCTTCATCTTCGACACCGGCCTGGCACCGAGCGCCGCCGCGGCGGCGCTGACCGCGCTGTCCGTGCTGCGGGATGAGCCGCAACGCCCGTCGCGGGTGCTATGGCTGGCCGCCGAGTTGTCGACCCGGCTGGCCGCGGCCGGCTTCGTCACCAGCTCCCCCGCCGCTGCGGTGGTCTCCGTCGTCGCGCCTGGGCCCGACGAGGCGCTGGCATGGGCCCAGCGCTGCCGTGCCGCCGGGGTCGGGGTCGGCTGCTTCCGTCCGCCGTCGGTTCCGGACGGAAAGTCCCGGCTGCGGCTCACCGCACGCGCCGATCTCACCGACGCCGAACTGGACCGCGCGGTAGATGTGATCGTCAACACCGCGCGGGGATAGCCGGTCGCCGCATCCGGATGTGGGGAATGCCGTCCTCGTCGAACTCCTCACCCTCCGGTCGGAATCCGAACGCGGCATAGAACCCGGCCGCATACAGCTGCGCGTCCAACACGCATTCCCGGCAGCCGACCTCGGCGAGTGCCGCGCGCATCAGCGCCTTGGCGTGACCGCGACCCCGTTCCGACCGCGCCACGCAGACGCGGCCGATGCGCACGCCACCGGCCTCGCGCAGTACCCGCAGATACGCGGTGGGGAGGTCCCCGGCACCGAGCCACAGGTGGCGGGTTTCCGGCTCCAGATCGCGGCCGTCCAGCTCCGGATACGGGCACCGCTGTTCCACCACGAAGACATCCACCCGCAGCCGCAGCAGCGCGTACAACGTCGCGGGCGCCAGTTGGGCCGCTATCGCACTGTGGGGCCCTAGCCGAGATTCCGCAACGCTCACCGCCGAAATCTATCACTCTCCGCGCACGCGTTTCGGCGCCGAACCGCCTGCACGGAGCGTGACCGAAAGGGTCCGGTTAGTCTTCGAGCTGCCCTTCCAGATCGAGGTATACCGCACGTAACCGCTCAAGAGTGGCTGGATCGGGCTCCTCCCACAGCTGACGCTGCGCGGCTTCCAGCAGCCGCTCGGTGACCCCACGCAGCGCCCACGGGTTGGACTGGCGCAGGAACTTCCGCACGTCCTCGTCGAACACGTAGGACTCGGCGAGCTGCTGGTACATCCAGTCGTCCACCACGCCCGCGGTGGCGTCGAACCCGAACAGGTAATCCACCGTTGCGGCCAGTTCGAACGCGCCCTTGTACCCGTGCCGCCGCATCGCCGCGATCCACTTGGGGTTGACCACCCTGGCGCGGAACACCCGCCTGGTCTCCTCGGCGAGTGTCCTGGTCTTCACCGCGTGCGGCACTGCGGAATCGCCGATGTAGGCAGCGGGGTCGCTGCCGGTCAGCGAGCGCACCGTGGCCACCATGCCGCCGTGGTACTGGAAATAGTCGTCCGAGTCCGCGATGTCGTGTTCCCTGGTGTCTACGTTCTTGGCAGCGACCTGGATGCGGCGGAACGCGGTCTCCATCTCGCTTCGAGCCTGCCTGCCGTGCAACCCGCTGCCGTACGCGTAGCCACCCCAGGTCGCGTACACCTCTGCGAGATCGCGATCGTCGCGCCAGTTCCGGGTATCAATCAGCGGCAGCAAGCCCGCGCCGTACGCGCCGGGCTTGGAACCGAATATCCTCGTCGTAGCGCGCCGCTCATCGGCGTGCTCGGCGAGGTCGGCGCGGTAGTGGGCCGCGACATAGTTCTGCTCCGAGGGCTCCTCCAACTTCGCGACCGTCTCAATAGCACTGTCCATAAGCGAAACGACGTGCGGGAAGGCATCCCGGAAGAAGCCCGAGATCCGCACCACGATGTCGATGCGGGGCCTGCCGAGCTCTGCGAGCCCCACCACCTCGAAACCGGTCACCCTCCTGGAGGCCTCATCCCACTCCGGCCGGACGCCAAGCAACCACAGCAGTTCCGAGATGTCGTCGCCCTGTGTCCGCATCGCCGAGGTACCCCATACCGTGAGTCCCACCGACCTCGGGTACTCTCCGGTGTCGTTCCGGTGGCGCGCGAGCAGGGAATCCGCGAGGGACATGCCCACGTCGAAGGAGTTGCGCGACGGGATGGCCTTCGGGTCGACCGAGTAGAAGTTCCGCCCGGTCGGCAGCACCGAGA
>JBOHEL010000151.1:0-10004 GCA_050700995.1 Sciscionella sp.
TGCCCGCCCATTCGAGGACGCCTCAATGAAGGGCGGCTCCCGAAGGAACCGCGACAGGGTATGGATTTTAGCGCTTCTGACCTGCGGGAACGTAGGCGGTCGCGAAGGCTGGGTGCAGGAGATCCGGGATGACGTCTTGAGATGATCTCGCTGGTACTGCGTGTCGCGTGTCACCTGCAGTTTTGAGGCCGCGAAGGCTATCGGGGTGTTGCGGGTCGCTGGAGGGTTCGCGGGGTAGCTCAGAAGATCAACGGGCCGTCGTCGGTGAGGGGCCGCCGTCGACCGACCACGACGAACCGTTGGCCATCGAGAGCGGTAACTGGACCAAGGTCGCACAGCAGGATGGAGTCGTCCGTGCTGTTGATGATCTGCTCCAGTGTCTGCATGAGGCGCACGATCCGGGCGGGACGGACATCTACCACGAACACGCTGTACTGAATACGGTCGCCGTAGGATTCCAGCTTTCTCGCGACACGAAGTCGTCGCGCATCGTTGACCACGTCGTAGGCGACGAGGTAGCGACGGCAAGCATCCCTGGTCACCGGATGCGGATTCCGGCGTAGCTGTCCTGTGTGCCGTCGATGACACCCAACACAAGCCGGGCCTGTACTTCCATGGCGCGGCGCCAGGTGAGTGAATAACCGAACAGTGGATGCCGGAACTCGGTTCGCACCCTCCGTTCGTAGGCGCTGATCAGGGTGCGACGTCCCGTCTCACGCAGGTTCACGACGCCAAGCACGTCGCTGAAATTTGTTTCCTTCAGCTCGCCGTTGTTGAACGCCCCCAAGACCACAGAGTCGGCGACCGGGGCCCTGAATTCCTCGCAGAGGTCGAGTACCATGGCTGGCTTATTGCGCTCGCTGCTGTGCAGGAATCCTGCGTGTGGATCAAGCCCGCAGGCCACCACCGCGCGCAAGACATCCCCGACCAGCAGTCCGTAGCAGAAATTGAGTGCCGCGTTCACCGGATCACGAGCTGGTCGGCGGGTTCGAGTCGTGAAACCGATTCCGACCACGTCACGTGCTGTGGAGCTGAACATCGTGGCGAACGATCGAAAATAGACCGCCGCGGCGTCGCCTTCGACGCCGAACAGCGCAGCCACCGATCCTGCGGAACGAGCCTGCCGCTGGAGTTCGCGAAGGCGGGTTACAGCGCCCTGCGCGTCGCCGCCATGGCGCCGTAACATGGTGGCTTGGTTTGCGATCTTCGCGCTGATGAACTCCTGAGCCAACTCAAGACGTCTGGTACCGGAGACGCGGTGCTGTCGTGGTCGTGCCGCGCCGTTGGGGCCTGCAGCCGGAGCCGCCCAGCCCACCACGCGACCCTTGCTGGAACACCACACCACGGTGAGCTGGCGCCACAGCAGCTCCCTGATCAAGGCGCCCGAGACGTCGACATTGCCGTGGACGACGAGCGCCTGCACCCGTTCCAGCGGCACCGAGGCTAGGTTCTCTCCTTGCTTGGTGACCTCAATCCGGCCACGCCTGGTGGAGGCCCGCGAGCCAGGAGTGGACAGGTGCAACACCTGCGTATCTGGATCCGCCACGATGATCCGGCGCGGCACTGTGGCCAGAGATCGCTCGTCGGGCAGGCAGACGCCGACGTGTGAGCAGGCAGTGCAGCGGGGGTCATCCTCCAAGGGTGCAGGAGCATTCGGCGCGGACAGGGTTGCCCTGGTGTCGAGGACTGCTTGACGCGCGATGGCGACGTCGTCAGCTGTGAGATCGACCGGTACCCGTTCGCGCGACGTGGTGAAGTACACCGCCTGGCCGTCCACGCGGAAACCCATCTCGCCGAGCGCCTGCACCTGCAAGGCGAGCTGTACCCGCATGGCATCGGTGACGTCGGCTCGGCGCCGACGTGGTGCGGCCTTGTACTCCACGACCGTCAAGGCGCCGTCGTCCTCCACCTCGACGGTGTCGCAGCGGCCGACCACCCCGAGTTCCGCGCTCGTGATGTCGATGCCGCGTAGGCGGCGAGCCCGCGAGGTGCCGACGTCGTCAGTCGGTTCGTGCGCGACGGTGCCGACTGCGACCTGCTGGGTGTCGGTGGTCTCACCGGCGGCTTCGAGCCACGCCCGGCGCGGGCAGAACACGTGATGGGCCACGAGGCTGATTGGAAGCGGGTCGGTGTCCATCACGAGGTACCCAGCAGGCAGATCTTGGCCAAGCCTGCGCGGCGTTCCGGTGCGCTGTCGCTGCCGTACCGGCTCACTGGGAAACACAGCACCGCGGTCACACCGCGAGCTGTCAGCCAGCTTCGGGCTGCCTCGTCGCCCAGCAGTCCGGTAACCGAGGGTTGATCATCCTGGTCTGGAAGCTGCGATTCCGCGACTTGCCGGGATTGCCGGCTCGCGAGCAGGCTGCGTAGCCGTGCCATCCGCCAGGCACCTGTCCAGATGAGGGTGTGAAAGCAGCCCTTACCGGCCGATCCGACGTGGCCGCTGGTGATCGCGGTGTCCCGGACCCGCAGCGCAAGCGGGAACTGCGACAGTCCCCACAGCGCACACCAGGCCAGCGCGTTGTCCGTCGGACCGGGGGCGGCCAAGCCGGTAGGCGTGCGGCTATCGGCCTTGTCGTGGCCGATCTCATCGACTGGTGTGGCACCGGTCAGTCCATCGAGCACCTGGGCGTCGGACCGTGCTGCCACCGCGTGAGCCAGCGGAGACAACCTGGTGCCGACGAACTCCGAACCCTGATTACGAGGCTGCATCTCCCACCGGCTGGCGCCCTCGTCCTGCCGTCGCTGCCGCTGACGCATCCGCCAGTAGGCCGGCCGTCCGAGTGCACCAATCATCCGAAGGTCCAGTTCGGCCCGCTGCTCGGTAACTGCATCGATGGTGTCGTGGCGCTGGTGTTCCAGCTGCCGCCATCCGGCGCGGACCGCCAGCGTCGACAGTCTCGGGCTCATCAAGCCCCTGAGTTTGCCCCTGCCCGGCAGCCTGGCGCTGACCCAGGAATCAGGTTGAGCATGGTCAGCGGCATGTGCGAGTACCGCAGCCGCTATCTGCTCGGGGAGGCAACCTTCCACCATCGGTCGCGGCGCCATCCCTGTGGTCCACCCGAGTTGGGGGTCTGCACCGGTCTCTTCCAAGATCGCCCCCAACCCCGTCAGGGCAAGATGGGAGAGCAACACCCGGGAATCGCTACCTGCCAGCACAAACCGGGTCATGAGCCCTCCCCTGATACCTGTCCGTCCGCAGCCCGCAGCAACGCCTCCAGATAGGCGGTTCCCCACACGCCGAACCGTCGATCCGTGCGCTCCACGACCTCATCCCAGTACCCACTATCAAACAGGTCTGTTGCGGCAGCGGACTCGATACACAACTGGGCGCCGGTATGCGGATAACCCACCCGGCCTCGCCCGTGACTGGTGCCGACCAGGCGGATAACCAGCTCGCGTTCGGGACAATCAACGAGAGCGGACCAGCACCGCGCCGCCGACAGTTGTTCGTGACGCCATCCGATCGGGAGCCCGGATTTAGCGAACTTGTCCTTGGCCTGCGCCGGGCTGAGTCCCTGGCTCTTGGCCAGCACAACATCATCGGGCGCGGCCAGCGCTGCCTGGAATCGCGGGTCGTCCTTGCCGTCATCGTGGTGCAGCCCGGCAAGCCGGAGCGCCTGCCCCAGTTCGGCACCAAGATCCAAGGCCGTCCCGACTGCAGCGGCCCGCTCGGCTACTGCGGTCTGGTGCTGGTCGAGGGTGACGGGCTCTCTGGCCGACGTCCAGGTCTGGCGGGCTTCGTCATCGCGGCGAGCCCGCCGCTGGTCGGCGATCAGGATCCGGTGGTGTTCCTGTTCTTCCGAGTCGCTCCACCGCTGAATCACCACGTCGACATCGGCAATCCTGCCGCGCAGCAGCCCGGCCACCTTCTGAAGCCAGGCCCGGCGTTGCCCAGTGGCTCGGTGGGCCAAGCCCTCCACGACCGACGTCAGCCCGTGTCGTGCGAGCCGTTGGGTCGGCTCCTCGAACGCCGCAGCAGCCGCCGCCACGGGCGCGGAGCCCACTCGCCACTCGTCGAGCACCAGTGCCAGGTCACCCGACTCCGGCTCGACGCTCTCCAACACGTCGATGACTTGCTCGGCGCCGACTTCGTCGACCACCCCGGCGCGGAACACCGGGCATGTGCTGTCGACCACGAACACATCCCCCGGACGCAGATCATTGAGCGTCTCCAGCAGGTCGACGTCCCCGTTTCGGATGCGCAGCACCACCCGAGAGATCTCGCTGTCGTTCGGCTGGAGGAGCTTGTCGAGCACTTTCCGCGCGACCGGGATGGGTGTTGGGAACACTTCGTGTCGCCGTGGTGGCAGCGTGTGAAGCATCTCGACGGCGGCGGTGGCGTTGGGATCCAGGCCGGATCGCACCAGTAGCCCGACATCCCGGTCGGGTTCCAGGTCGTCGGCCAGCCATAGATCCAGGTCCGGCTCTGCGATCAGTTCGTCGCTGGTTCGGGCGAGCTGCCAGGTATCCCAGAGCTCCAAGCGCAGGAACTGCCAGGTGTCCGATGCCGGTACCTGTGCTTCCGGTACCCGGCGGACCGCCGGAGGGGGCGCAACGGCGTCGCGTAATGCCCACGGTGCCAGCCCCTGCTCATCGGTCGCACGCTTGGCCAGCCAGGTCAGCGCCTCCTGAAGATCGTCAACCTCGTAGGGCTTGACCATTTTCATCGAGGTCGGATCGCTCGGCACCACCACCTCAATGGCAGTGGCACGTCGGCCGAGCCGGTTGACCCGCCCGGCACGCTGGGCCAGTGCTGTGCCCGGAGCCAGCTCGGTGACCATGGCGTGCAGGTCGAGGTCGACGCCCACCTCCAGAGTCTGCGTGGCGACCAGCACGTCGACCTGGGGGTTGCCCGTCACGGTGAGCAGCTCTGGCCACTTCTTCGTCCGAAGTTCGGTCACGTCGTGCGGGCGAAGCCGGCCGCACAACAGCTCCACCGTCAGTCCGGCATCCCGCAGCTCCTTCGCGACGTCCACGGCAACCCCGACCGTGTTCACCAGACAGCCCACCGTGGCGCCGAACTCCGCGTGCAGCCGTCGAGCAGCTCCGGCGATCTCCCGTATCCCAGCTCGACGTCCTGCACCCTTGTCGGGAAGAGGCCAGGTGGGCAGCGGGATCAACCGCACGGGCTTCGCGACGCACAGCCGCTGCGCCAGCTCGGGATCGGGATCGAGGTCGGCCACCTCGACCCCGACTGTGGTACCGATCGCCGTACTGGGGGTGGCGGTGGTCTCCACCACCTGCAGGGTCGGCACTGCCAGCTCCTCCTCGGCACATTCCTGCAGTTCGGCGATCCGACGGGCGGTACACAGCAGTTGCCGCGACAGATGTGCTTCGTCGACCACCACCACCGCGTCGTGGGCCAGGAGCCCGGCTTCCCGAGGGCGCGCGTAGCGGGACGATCCGTATCCGCGCAGCAGTACTCGACTGCCCCACATGTCGGGCGTCGCGTTGATCACCGCGCAGGCCACCGGGTCGTCCCGCCAGGCCCGCGATGGCGGTAGGCCGCCGCGCAGTGATCCGGTGACCAGCGGGTCGATCTCACTGTCGTGTTTGGGGTGGCCGAGGTACAGCGTGCGCAGCGCCCCGGCGACTTGCGCGAGGACACTGTTACCGCTGGCTTTCTTGAGCCGACAAGCGAGTGAACGAGCGTGCACATGCTGGTCGTCCACCAGGGCGCGGCGGGCCACCACCAACGCCAGTCGGCGCGGCACGCGCACCGTCGTGGCCCCGGCCGCCATCAAGGCCACCGCGAATACATGCACGTCGATCACCGCGGTCTTACCCGCCCCGGTCGGAGCGGAGATCCGGTCCGGCCATCGGCCGGTGAGCACCTGATCCAGCAGCCGTTCCTGCCACCGAAAGGGCTTGTGACCGTCGTGGACCTCGGCGAAGAACGCCGCGAAGTTCTCCCGCTGCAGCGTCATGACGCGTTTTCCTGTTCGAGGAGATCGCAAGGCATGAGCAGACCGCCACCGAGGTGCCTGCTCTGGCCAATCGCGATCAGACTGCGATCACTCGCTAGGTTGCCCAAAGTCACCGTTGCGCGGTAGGGCTGTACGACCGAGCCCGGCGCAACCTTGTGCACAAAGCGGCCGAGGTCGCTGTCGGCGATCCGGTGCACGGTCTGTACCTGCACACCCCAATCCGCCGCGGCCTGGGCGATCTGCCGGTACCAGCCATCGCCCCGGCCGGGACCAACCAGCTCATCGCGCCACAGCAGGCCAACCGAGAGCTGTACCGCGTCGGCCAGGCTCCACGGCCCGTGCCGTAGCCCTCGAATTTCGGGAACTGCGGCAGGCATGGTTACCCATTGCCTGCGGTGACCTGCAGCAGGGGGTCGCCAGAAGTCGGTGGTGGACCGGGCCGTGATATTGCGATGGTCGACAGTGATCGTGCGCCCACCCGGTCCACGCACTATCCGCAACATCTGAATAGCCGAGGCCAGTACCCGCATCTCGGCTGCATCAGCCTCGGACGGCAACAAGACCGCAAATCCGGCGCCACTCCACTCCGCGATCCCCATCGAGCCATCAATCGGCTGGATCGCGACCCTGTTAGCCGGCTGCGAAGCACCCGGAGAATAGGCACCGGTGAGCACAGTCGGCGCGCCGTCGCCGATCAGCGAGATCAGTGCACGGTGCAGTGCGACTGCCCACCGGACCCGTAACCGCGCCCATCCCGGCGGCCTATTCGACCGCAGCGGTACAAGCAGCACGAGCGCCCACGGATCAGTAGTGGGAGCCGGTGCCGGAGCCACATACCGCGTCGGCGCCAACCCGGCACGCACCACCGGTCGACACTCTTCACCCTCACTGCTACGCACCTGGTCACTTCTCGGCCTCGGCACGGTGGCATTGGCCTGGACGTAGTCATCGACCAGTGCGGCGGTGCGGCCCTCGATACTGACATCCACGTCGACACCAGTACCGCTGAACAGGTCGGCGTCCGGGTCGAGACGGTGACTCGGCCCGATGTCACCAACCGTCAACCGCACCGGTGTCTGCGCCTGGCCCAGATGCGAGACGTCCGCACAGAGCTCTTCCAGGGCGGCCCGCACCGCGCTGTCCGGCTCAGCCGTCCAGGTCCAGGCATAAGGACCGTCCACAGCCACTGACACCGACCGCTTGCCGATAATCCTTTCCTTGTTCCTCTCCAGCAGTCCTAGCTTGCGGTAGGCGACGGCTGCGGACGTGTTGACTATGTGGGTCGGTAGGAGCACCCCATCGGGTGGGTGCTGTTCAATCCATCGCAGCGCCGCCGTGTCCTTATCGCACGGCGTCAGTAGCTCTCCCTCAGGACGTGCACGAGGCCCCTGCGCGGCAGCGCACAGCAACGCGGCATGCAGCCGGGCCGGCGAGGGCAGCACATCGACCTCCCCGTCACCCACCCGGCCGTAATAGGCGCCCAGCGGCAGCTCGGCGACGATCGCGAAGCTCATGCCGATGCGCCTTCCTCCTCGTCAACCGCACCCGCGATCACGTCCTGGTTCCCGGTGATCTGCAGCACCACGCCGTTCCACCGCACCTCGGCCACGCTCTCGGCGTGCTGCAACGCATCGGCGAGCAACGCGTCCGCGTCCGTGACCGTCAGCCGCTCCACCGAATCCAGTTGCCCGTTTCTGCGGTCCAGGGTCAGCACCGGTGCCGAGGCCTCGATCAGATCGCAGTTCGCCCGCAGATACAGCTCCGCATCGGAACGGGCCAGCCCGTTGAGCGCCAGCGCAGCGAGCAGCGCCCGGCAGGCCACATCAGCCTCCGGTCCGGCACCGAAACGCATCTGACGCAATGTGGCGAACGACAACACATGACTGCGGATAACTCGCTCACACGCCACCCCCGCAAGCTGCTCCAATGTGGGAGGTACGCCACCCAGGCCAAGACCGGACGCCGAGGTCGGCTGCTTGTCCTTCCCGCTCTTCTCGGCAGCTGTCTTGATTTTCGAGTAGTTCTTCGGGCTCAACTCGTCGCGCTGCGCGTCCGCGACATTCATCATCGCCTTCTGCCCGAGCCGTACCTGCATCGCGACCGGGTCAACGCGGGCACCACCACGTAATACCCTGCTGCTCTGGTTGGCTCCGTGGTCCGCGCAGAAGCCGATGATCTCGCCGACCAGGGCACTGCGCCACCGGCCTTGACGAGCCCGCCGGGAGGAATCCCACCCGCCGAACACGAGTGTCACCGGACTGGTCTCCAAGAGCGCGCGCGCATTTCCCGGGGTGGCATTGCGAACAGCCTGATACCTCTCGTCTGCAGTCACCGGCTCACCATTGAGGAAACCAGCACGGATATGTCCGTCGTAAATCCGGTGCGGCAGCATCAGATCGGTGTAGCGTTCCTCCACACCGTCACGCCGGTACGTGACCACCACATGCGGCAACCGCGACAACACCGGGTGTCCGTCATCAATAGCCTGTTGCAGCGCCACCTCAGCCCGATTGAGCTGCGACTGCTTCGAGTCGATGATCACTGCTGGACGAGCGACACCGTCGAGGAACCGCTGTTCGTAGGCGTAGACACCGTCTTGCGAGCGAGGCAGAGCGAACTTGGCCGGAGCCACCGAGGTATGCAGACCCCCCGCAGGCTGCAGTTCAGTAGTCGATGTCAGACAACTGGGCCCACCAGCCACAGTCGCCTGAAGAAGGAGATCGAGAGTCAAAGAAGTCATACAGGCTCCAGGAATCGGATGACGGGCTCAGATATCCCGTCAGAGGTAACAGAGAGGAAGGGAGGTCGTGGAGGCCCTCGGCTGACAGGGCGACAACACGGTCCGACCGACACATCTGGTAGTCGTTCGCTGTTGCGCCGGTGTTACTGAGACCACCACGCACCCGCTGACAGGTCCAAGGAAACGATTTGCGTGACAGAGGACCGTCGACCGAAGTCGTATGGACAGCGCGTGGAGACGACAGGTCACCGAAGGTGGAGACCCACGTGATGTGCACCCGAGGGAATGTCTACAACAAAGCCATAATGAAGGATCCCCACGCGCTGTCGCAGTGACCGGCTCCCGGGAGTCGGTCACCACCCCTCGGTCGGCGCCACTGGCTGTGGCGCTCTCCGAGACCCGGCGAACAGACAGTATCACTGCTCGATACCTCTCTACTACAAAGTAGCTCAATGATTGATCACGGTCCCATAACGGTGTTGTCGGACTGGTCAGACGATGCTCAGCGTTCGATGTTGCCGCCGGGGACGTTCCAGGTGTCGGGCAACGGTCCGGGCGCTCATTCAGGTTGCTGGTTCTCGGCGTGGGAGGAGGTGTCGGTGGCCTTCGGTTCGTCGAGGGCTGCGGTCATGACCCAGCCTCCGCAGTCGGGGCAGGTGGTGTGCCCGGTCGCCCAGTCCTGCGCGCTTGGTTCCCACACATGTCGGCAGAGGCCGCAGAGTAGGACGACGCCGGGTGGTGGGGCGCTCACGCCGGCCTGCTCTCCGGGTGGGAAAGGGTCGGAGGCGGTGGGTTGGCCGGTATCCGGTTGTCGAGATAGCGCAGCGCGTCGAACCAGGTATCGCCGATGCGCCGCCAGGACTGCTGGTCACAGACCTGCCAGGCCAGCTGGTCGATCTGGATCCGCAGGTGCGGCGGGGTCCGGGTGCGTGGGCGGCCCGCGATCCACTGGGTGTGCAGATCGACGTCCCCGGTCAGCCGGAGTACGACCCCGGGGGGATATTTGCCGGGTCGGGGCGCTAGCCAGGTTTGGGAGACCCGCGCGGGCAGCCGGCAGGCGGCGAGGTACTGGGCGGCGTCCCAGTGCTGGCGGATCCGGGCGGCCACGGCGGGGTCGGTGAGGTAGACGAGGGCGTCGCCGAGGCGGGCGGTGACCTGCTGCTCGGGGTGGCCCAGGGCGTAGGGATGGACCTCGGCGGGTACCGGGCCGGCCACCCGCATGACGACGGCCAGCACGGTGGAGGTCAGGACGGGGTGGCGGGGTGTTATTGGTCGCTGCTGAGCGATCCGTGGTCTGGGGGAGGTGAGGGCGCGGGCCATGAGCTGTGCTCCGT
>JBOHEL010000152.1:0-9969 GCA_050700995.1 Sciscionella sp.
GTCCTTGCAGCAGGTGGCCGCGCAGCAGCTCCGCGGCGGTCTCGGCCGAAACGCCGTATCTCATCGTGACCAGTACCTGCAGGCCGTCGTCGTAGCTAATGGCACGGACATGCAGCCATCGATGCCCTGCCACATGATCACCGGCCAGCCGCCTTGCCAGCGCGACGATCACGCGCTCGGCCACCTGCAGCCGCCCCCCGACCTCGCTGACCATGATCGGATCGGCGAACCGGCGCCCGCGCGCGCCGTTGACCGCCGCGAGCACGCGCGATACCAGACCGGGTGGCGTGGTCACGGGCCGTCGTGACGCCCTCCGCAGCAGCTCGCCGAGTACGGCGTCGTCGAGCGGCGGGCCGCCGCTACTCATCGGCACTCCTTAGCGCTGAGACCAATGACACCCTTGCCCGGTGCAGCCGGGAACGCAAGGCCGCGACGCTGACGCCGAGCACCAGTGCGACATCCTCGTACGCCATGCCCTCCAACTCGTGCAGCACCAGTGGCACCCGCTGGGTAGGTTCAAGCTTCTCGATGGCCCGCAGCACCATGTCCACCTGTTCGTTGCGCAGCGCCCGGGGTTCAGGGCCCCGCGCAGGATCGGTGGCCAGCAGCGCGACCGTGGTGGCGGAAGGCTGCCCGCGCGTCAGCAGGTCGAGCGGCACGGTCAGCTTGCGGCGTCGTAGCTGCGCCAGTGCCGCGTTGGTCACCACTCGGTAGAGCCAGGTGGACGGCGCGGCGTCGCCCCGGAACTTCGGCAGCGCTCGCCACACGGAGATCCACGCGTCCTGCACCACGTCCTCGGCATCCGCCGGATCCCCAACCAGCCGCAGTGCGATCCGGAAGAGCCGCGTGGTGTGCCGCCGCACCAACACGTCGAAGGCCGCATGGTCGCCCCGCTGGGCCGCCGCGACCAGCTCCGAGTCGGTGCGCTGGGTCACGGTCGAGCCAGGTAGCGCAGCATCAGCGAACCCTCGTCCTGCAGCACCGAGGCGAGTTCGAGCCCGGTAGGCGACGGCAACCATGGTCCGTCACAGATGCGACCTGCGTCACCGGATGTCAGCAGCGGCGCGACGGTCAAACGCAGCTCGTCGACCAACCCGGCCGCCAGCAACGATCCGAACAGCTTCGGGCCGCCCTCGCAGCAGATCCGGCGCAGGCCTTGCTCGGCCAGCGCGCCGATCGCGCGGTGCAGGTCGACGTCCCGCTCGCCGGCGACGATGACTTGGGCGCCCGCCGCGGCCAGCTCCTTGCGCCTGATGGGCGGTGCCGCCTCGCAGGTGAGCACGATCGTGGGTACCCGAGCCGCGGTGATCAGCGGAGCGTCGGGCCGCACCGAGCAGCTGCGGGTTACCACCGCGATCGGTGGTACTGCCGCCAAGCCGTGCCGTTGCCTGCGCTCGGCTCGCGGCTCGCTCACCTTGGCTCCTCGGTAGCCCTCGATCAGGGCGGTTCCCGCCCCCACAAGCACCACGTCGGCGAGGTCGCGCCCGAGGGAGAATATCTGCTTGTCGGCCGCACCGGACAGGCCGTCCGAGCGTCCGTCCCTGGTGACAGCGCCATCGGCGCTCGACACGAAATTCACCGCCACCCAGCATCCGGAGCCTGGCTCGGGGAAGGCATACAGCGCTTCCAGTGCTTCCTGGTCAAGGTGATCTGAGGGTTCCGATACCGGCCACAACCTGTGCACCGAGCTATTCCACCACGTCAGTATGGTGCTGGCATGCCAGCCGTGCGCCTTGCCGATCGCCGCCCGCAGCCGCGCCCCGACGAGCTGATCGCCGCTATGACACCGCCGCCGCGCTTCGACAGGGTGCGTTTCGCGACCTACCTTCCCAACCCTGACGAGCCAAGCCAGTCCGAGGCGATCTGTGCCTGCGAGCGGTTCGCGGCAGGCACTGGCCCGACGGCGGCGCAGGGGCGCCGGTGGCGCACGCTGGTGCGGCAGGTCCTCCGTGAGCGCGACGCCGGGCAGTCACACGGGTTGTACCTGGATGGCGGCTTCGGGGTCGGCAAGACCCACCTGCTTGCCTCGATCTGGCATGCGGTGTCAGGCCCGAAGGCGTACGGCACCTTCACCGAGCTCACCAGCCTGGTGGGCGCGCTGGGTTTCGCGGTAGCGCTCGACCGGCTTTCCGGGCGCCGGCTGCTGGCCATCGACGAGTTCGAACTCGACGATCCCGGTGACACCATGCTGGTCACACGGCTGTTGTCCGAGCTCACCGACGCCGGGGTGCTAGTTGCCGCGACATCGAACACCCTGCCGGACAAGCTGGGGGAAGGCCGGTTCGCCGCAGCTGACTTCCTGCGCGAGATCCATTCGCTGTCGCGGCGCTTCTCCGTGGTGCGGGTGGACGGTCCCGACTACCGCCACCGAGGGTTTCCGGAGGCACCAGAACCGATGCCGGATGCGCGACTGCTGGCGCGCGCGGCGGCGGTTGACGGCGCCACGCTGGACGATTTCGACGAGCTGTGCGAGCACCTGGCAAGCCTGCATCCCTCCCGTTACGGCAGGCTGGTTGACGGCGTGACGGCGGTGCATCTGCGTGGCGTGCACGCGGCTCCCAACCAGAGCGTGGCGCTGCGCCTGGTGGCATTGGGCGATCGTCTCTATGACCGCGCGGTGCCGGTAGCGGTGTCCGGAGCGCCGCTCTCGGAGCTGTTCGACGAGGAAATGCTGCGCGGCGGGTACCGGAAGAAATACCTGCGTGCGCTCTCCCGGCTGACTGCGCTCGCGCGCGACGCGGAAGCGCTCCCCACTTCCTGACGTCCTCGGCGGATGTGCTCGATCAGCAGATGCAGCAGCAGCACCGTGCCTACCGAGAGTCCGACGCCGCCCATGGTGTCGGTGGGGTAGTGGTAGTGCGCGCCGACCAGCGCGGTGGCGGCGACCGCGCCAAGCACCAGCCACGCCGCGGCGGCGAGCAGCCGCAACAACAGCGAGCGGCCGGTCCACGCCGCCGCCACCAGCATCGTCAGCAGCGACAGCACGCCGCCGGTATGCCCGGAGGGGTAACACAGGTAGTCGCCGTGGTAGCGCCTGCCGACAAGGGGCTTCGCGACGAGTTCGGTGAGTAGCACCGTGACGACGGGTCCTACCACGGCGAGCAACGCCAACCCGCCCCGGTGCCGCAGCACGGCTACCAGCACGGTGATTGCGATCGCGGGCACCACCACCGCAGGATCGGTGAGCAGCAGCATAGCGGAGAGTATCCGCTGGTGATCGTCAAGGGCCGCCTGGATGGCGCCGCCGATGAGCCGGTCCACCCTGCCAGGCTGGCCCTGTCCTCGGTACCGCACCGCGAGTACGGCGGTTAGCGCCCAACACAACAGCGCGACGCTCGGCGCGACCCACCGGGAGGCCGGTCGGGGGACCCTGCTCACCCCCCGACTATGCCCCACCCCTGACGACCCCGCGCCCGGCGCGCTCAGCCCTCGGTCACGAAGCCCTGGCGGATCAGCTCGGTGCACAGCGCGCGCACGGTGGCAGCGTCCAGCCCACCGGACACGGTCACCAGGTCCGCCAGCGCGCGCGCCCGGCCGTCTACCAGTGCACGCAGTACCGGCGCGGCGGGTGCGGCGAAGGTGCAGCGCCTGCCGTCGCCTGCCAGTGCGACGGTGCCGTCCCCCGGCTCGACGAGGGCCACCCTTGGCACCTGCAGGCGCACGCGGACCTGCGGGTCCGCGGGCAACTCGTCGTGCACCGAGAACGGCAGGCCGCCCCAGGTGCGTGGCGCTGCGGTGGCGTCACGGTCGGCGAAGAACCGGTCGAGCACGTCCGGCTCCGACAACTCGGCCGTCAGTAGTTCGGCGAGCTCCTTGACGCGCTGTGCACGCACCTCGGCGCCGGAGAACCTGGGTAGATCCTGTCGGACGACCTCATGCCTGCGCATCTCGTCGGCCAGCCAGGAGATCAGGTCCGCTCCGACGGAGGTGCTCACGCCGAAGGTGAGATGCACGCTCGCACCGTCGGTCGCGCTGGCGTCGTGCCACCAGCCGCGGGGCACATGTAGCACGTCGCCAGGGGTAAGGACGAAGTCATGGTCGGGTTGTCCTGTTGGCGCCTGGGGCTGCTCGACGTCTCGCCTCGTCGGGTACGGCCTGGTGTGCCCGAACACCCGCCAATGCTTGCTGCCGTGCACCTGCACCACAAGCACATCGTGGTCGTCCCAGTGAGTGTCGAATCCCCTGGTGGCAGAGAAGCTGCCGTAGAGGTTGACCTGCACCCGTTCCCGCAGCTCACGTTCCAGATCGGCGGCGAGCTCGTCGACAGGGGCGCAGAGTTCGTCGAAGGAGTCGATGACGAGCGTGGCACCCTCGCGAAGGCTCCTGCCGAGCTCGCCCTGCTCGATCCGCCGGTAGGGCGCACCCCTGCGGGGGGTGATGGCCGTGGTGTACTCCTCGACGGGCACCCGCTCGCCGCCCCTCGCCAGCCGCAGCCGCGGTTCGCCCATCCGGTGCCGTCGCAGGATCTCGTTGAGCGTCCGCCATGGCAGCAGGTCGGCGAACTGGTTGTCCGCGCCGCGATATACGCGCATCTGCCGCCCCCAGGTGGTGCCGAGGAACTCCTCGACACCACCGGGGCCGACCAGGTCGGCCAGGCTGATCATTCGGCAGCTCAGTCGTTGCCGTCGTTGTCGGCCTGCGAGCGGCTGGTGCGGTCTCGCGCGGTCGACACCTTCTCCACTGAGATCAGCAGGCTCTTGCTGTCCTCCATGCCGGCTCCTTCCTCGTAGTCTCACCGGGTTCCACACCCGGTGCTCTCGTGTATAGCCGTGCGGGGGGTGGTAGCGGAACCGGCGCGGGGAAAGAACCCCGGAGCGGACCAACGTCAGCCACGCAGTGTCACGGTGAGGTCACCAGTCGCACCGGGATGTCGCCAGTCGGGGTTTAGCGGCCGAGCACCGTGGTGACCGCGTCGATACCGGTGTCCAGTTCGTCGCGGGTTATCACCAGCGGCGGTGCCAGTCGCAGCGTCCTGCCGTGAGTTTCCTTGCACAGCACACCCAATTCGGCCAGTGCCTCGCTGGCCTTCCTGCCATCGAGCCCGCCAGGTGCGATGTCCACCCCTGCCCAGAGCCCGCGCCCGCGTACCTGCGTGACACCGCGGCCGAGCAGCTCGCCGAGCCGCTCATGCAGGTGCCTGCCCAGCTCGACCGAGCGTGCCTGGAACTCGCCGGTGGCCAGCAGCCGGACCACGGCACGGCCGACCGCGCAGGCGAGTGGGTTGCCGCCGAACGTGGAGCCGTGCTCGCCGGGACGCAGCACGCCAAGGACATCCCGCCTTCCGACGACCGCGGAGACCGGGAGGATGCCGCCGCCGAGGGCCTTGCCGAGGGTGTAGAGATCGGCGTGCACGCCGGAGTGCTCGGTAGCCAGCAACTCGCCGGTGCGGGCGAGCCCCGACTGGATCTCGTCGGCGATGAACAGCGCGCCTGCCTCGTCGCAGACCTGCCGCACCGCACGCAGGTAACCGTCCGGCGGCACGATGACGCCCGCCTCGCCCTGGATCGGCTCGAGCAGCACTGCGGCGGTGCGCTCGCCGACTGCGGCTCGCAGTGCCGCCGCATCACCGTAGGGCACCACCACGAAGCCAGGTGTGAAGGGGCCGAAATCGGCGCGGGCGTCGGAGTCGGTTGAGAACGACACGATCGTGGTGGTGCGGCCGTGGAAGTTCGCTCCTGCCACCACGATCTCCGCGGTGCCCTCCGGCACCCCCTTGGCGCGGTAGGCCCACTTTCGGGCGACCTTGATCGCGGACTCCACGGCTTCGGCGCCGGAGTTCATCGGCAGCACCATCTCGGTGCCGGTCAGCTCCGCGAGCTCGCGGCAGAACGGTCCGAACTGGTCGTGGTGGAAGGCGCGTGAGGTCAGCGTCACCCTGGCGAGTTGTTCCATGGCCGCGGCGACAAGGTCGGGGTGACGGTGTCCGAAGTTCAGCGCCGAGTATCCGGCGAGGAAGTCGAGGTATCGCCTGCCTTCGGTGTCGGTGACCCAGGGGCCTTCCGCTTCGCTGATCACCACAGGGAGCGGGTGGTAGTTGTGGGCGCTCCACTGCTCGTCGAGGGAGATGAACTCGGTGGTGATGTTCCGGGTGTCATGGCGGGCGTCGATCGTGGTCATACCTCAAGGCTAGAGGTAGCGATGCGTCGATTCCAGCCGTCGACCATTGCGTTATGGTTCGAATCGTTGTCGTATCCGCGATCTTCACAGGTGATCTGTTGCATCCTGGTTGTGGGCTCCTGGAGGCCGGTGGCGGGCCGTTTCGGCGTTCTGACAGGCTTCTCGGCGTGACGAATGAGCCTTCCTTCCCCCGATTGCAGGCCAGGACGCAGCGCTTCACGCTGGGTACGCCGAGGACGTTCCGAGTGGCGCCGGACGGCTCAAGGGTGGTCTTCCTGCGCTCGTCCTCCGGTGTAGATGCGCGCCACAATCTCTACCGGCTAGACCCCGCCGACGGCGGCGAGACCTGCGTCATCGACGCCGCCGCGGTGAGCGGCGGCGTCGCCGAGGAGGTGCTGCCACCCGAGGAGAAGGCACGCAGGGAGCGCAGCAGGACCCAGGCAGGGGGGGTGACTGGCTATGCCTGCGATGCGCGGGTCCGTGTGGCGACGGTGGCACTGTCGGGGAAGCTGTATGTCGCTGATCTCGGGGGCGGCGGGGTGCGCGAGATCGCGGTACCGGCTCCCGTGATCGACCCCCGCCCCGATCCGACGGGCTCCCGCGTCGCCTACGTCCACGGCAGCGGGGTGCGCGTGCACGAGCTGGATTCCGGTGCCGACAGGGAGCTCGTGGGCCGCGCCGAGAACGAGGGTGAGGACATCCGCTGGGGGCTCGCCGAGTTCATCGCCGCCGAGGAGATGGGCCGCGCGCGGGGGTACTGGTGGTCGCCCGAGGGCGACCGGCTGCTGGTCACCCGCACCGACGCCACCTCGGTACCGCGGTGGCACATCGCCGATCCCGCGAACCCGCAGCGGCCGCCGAACACCGTGGCCTACCCGGCGGCAGGCACCGCGAACGTCGACGTGACGTTGGCGCTGGTGGCGCTTGACGGCGCCCGCGTCGACGTCACATGGGACAACACCGCCTTCCCCTACCTGAGTTCGGTGCACTGGTCGGCCGCAGGGGCACCGCTGCTCGCGGTGCAGTCCCGTGACCAGCGAACGATGCGGGTGCTCGCGGTGGACACCGTGACAGGTGCCACGTCGGTGCTCGCCGAGGACACCGACCCGCACTGGGTGGACATCGTCGACGGCGTGCCCGCGTGGACGCCGGACGGCAGGCTGCTGCGGGTGATCGCGTCCGGCGGCGGGTACCGGTTGCTCGTTGGCGAACAGGACATCAGCGGTGACGGGCTGCAGGTTCGCGCGGTGCTCGACGTCGGCGAGCACGACGTGCTGTTCACCGCGTCCGCCGACGACCCGTGCCAGATGCACGTCTACGCGGGCGGCGAGGGTGGGGTGCGCCGGTTGTCCCAAGGCGATGGCGTGCACTCGGCTGCCCGCGGCGGCGATGTCACGGTGCTGACGCACTGGGGGCTTTCCCACGACGGCGCGAAGGTGCGCGTACTGCGAGCCGAACTCGATGTCGTCGAGGTGACTTCCCGCGCGGTGGCGTCGCCGCTGCTGCCGCGACCGGTATTGCTGACGGTGGGCGAGCGGCGGCTGCGATGCGCGTTGCTGCTACCCAGCGGGCACCGTGAGGGCGATCGGCTACCGGTGCTGCTCGACCCCTACGGCGGGCCGCACGCGCAGCGGGTGATGCACACCCGTGGCGCTTATCTTGGCCCGCAATGGCTGGCGGATCAGGGGTTCGCGGTACTGATCGCGGACGGCCGCGGCACACCTGGTAGGGGGCCGGAATGGGACAGGGCGGTGCATCACAAGCTCGCTGCGGTCACGCTCGCCGACCAGGTAGACGCGCTGCGGGAGGTCGCGGCGCGCTACCCGGATCTGGACACCAGCAGGGTGGCGATCCGCGGTTGGTCCTACGGCGGTTACCTCGCCGCACTGGCAGTGTTGCGGCGTCCGGACGTCTTCCACGCCGCGGTGGCGGGAGCGCCGGTGATCGACTGGCGACTCTACGACACGCACTACACCGAGCGCTATCTCGGGCATCCCGACGATCACCCTGAGGTCTATCAGGGCAACTCGCTGCTGGCCGACGCCCAGCAGCTGCGACGCCCGCTACTGCTGATCCACGGCCTTGCCGACGACAATGTCTTCGCCGCGCACTCGCTGCGGTTGTCGCAGGCACTGCTGGCGGCGGGCAAGGCCCACGACGTGCTGCCACTCTCGGGTGTCACCCACATGTCTCCGACGGACGAGGCGGCCGCCGAGCATTTCCTGCGCTTCCAGGTCGACTGGATCAAACGCGCCCTCCCCTAACCGCCAAGGGGTGTGGCTCTCTTCAAGACCCCCAAACCCTGTGGATACCGAATCCGGAGCCCGGACAGCTATTCGCTGAAGGCGCGGCGCATTCCGGCCAGCCAGCGGTCGGGGTCGCTCGCCTTGTGCGCGTACATGGTGCCGACAGCCGGATGCGGCAGGATCAAGAAACGTTCCTCGGCGAGGCCCGCGCAGACGGCGTCGGCCACCGCCTCGGGCTCGATGATGTCAGCGCTGGCCGCTACCGCGAGCGCGGCGGGATCTCCCGCCTCGACGCCCTTCATCAGCAGGTCGGTGCGAACACCCATCGGGCACAGCACGCTCACTCCGACTCCTCTGGACCCGTAGGTGAGCGCCAGCCATTCCGCGAGCCCGACCGCGGCGTGCTTGCTCGCGGTGTAGGCAGCGTCCCCAGGGCTGGTGAGCAGCCCGGCGGCCGAAGCCGTGTTCAACAGGTAACCGCTGCCGCGCGCCATCATCGCGGGCAGCACGGCACGTGCGGCGTAAACGTGCGGCATGAGGTTTACCGACCAGGCGCGCGCCCAGTCCTCGGACCCGGCGTCCAGCCCCGAGCCGAAGGCGACACCGGCATTGGAGCAGAACAGGTCGATCGGGCCACGCTCCCGCTCGGCGGTTGCCACGAGATCGCGCACCTGGGCCTCCTCCGACACGTCGGCGGCAACTGCGAGCGCCTGCTTGCCGATTTCGGCGGCTACCTGTTCGGCTGCCGCGCCATCGATGTCGGAGACCACGACCGCTCGCGCGCCTTCCGCGGCGAACCGGATGGCCAGCGCGGCACCGATGCCGTGCCCGGCACCAGTGATCACGACAATCTTGTCCGGTATCCGCACTGGGCCTCCTGCCACATACCAACTGGTCGGTATTGGGTACGGTAGGCATGCCATATGGTCAACGTCAATTCCTCCCGCGCCGTAACACCCCGCAGGAGGACACAGTGGGAGGAGAGCAGCCGGTGTCGGATGGCTTGGCAGGAAAGACCGCGCTGGTGACCGGTGCGTCACGCGGAATCGGTAAGGCCATCGCTTTCGCGCTGGCCGCACGCGGGTGCGATGTGGTGTTGTCCTCGCGCAAACAGGACAGCCTCGACGAGGTGGCCGGGGAGATCCGGCACGCTCACCCCGAGGTGAAAGTGCTGCCGATCGCCGCTCACGTCGGCTCGCCCGAGCAGGCGCAAGCCTGTGTCGCGGCCACCGTTGAGGCGTTCGGCGGGCTCGACGTGCTGGTGAACAATGCGGGTACGAACCCGTACTACGGACCGATGGTCGACATCGACATGGTGCGTGCGGAGAAGACCGTTCAGATCAACCAGTCCTCGATCTTGCTCTGGACACAGCTCGCCTGGCGGGCGTCCATGGCAGAGCGCGGCGGCACCGTCGTGAACATGGCTTCCGTCGGCGGATTGGCGACCGAGCCGGGAATCGGCTATTACAACGTCACCAAGGCCGCCGTGCTGCACCTCACCAGGCAGTTCGCCGCCGAACTCGCACCGAAGGTCAGGGTCAACGCGATCGCGCCGGGCATCGTGCGCACCCACCTGGCTAAGGCGTTGTGGGAGGACCACGAGCAG
>JBOHEL010000153.1:0-9940 GCA_050700995.1 Sciscionella sp.
TGGGTATGCGCGGCCCGTCAAGCGGGGTGCCTCTAGCACGTGTGCGGGCGCCGCTGTACATGTCCCAGCAGGGTGCATACACTGTTCGACACGATGTCAACCGACAACGTTCTCGGCGCCCGTACCGAGCCACGTGAACGCATCATGGCGACCGCTTACGTGTTGTTCGCGCACCGAGGCGTCCGCGATGTCGGTGTAGATGAACTCATCCGTCGCGCCGAAGTCGCCAAGGCAACCTTCTACCGGCACTTCCCGTCCAAGGACGCATTGGTCCTCGCGTTCCTACAGCGGCGAGAGCAGCTCTGGACGAAGGGCCTCGTCGAAGCCGGCGCCACGCGGCGTGGCGAAACGCCCCGGCAATGGCTGCTTGCGATCTTCGATGTGTTCGACGAATGGTTCGCCCGCCGCGAGGACTTCGAAGCGTGCTCGTTCATCAATGTGCTATTGGAGATGGGCTCCGAGCATCCGCTGGGCCGCGCGAGCATCGGTTACCTCGCCAACGTTCGCGAGATCGTGCGCGGCTGGGCCGAGGAAGCCGGACTGCGCGAGCCCGAGGAGTTCACGCATTCCTGGCACATCCTGATGAAAGGTTCCGTCATCGCAGCCGCAGAGGGCGACACCGCAGCGGCGCATCGTGCCAAGGCGATGGCCCGCGACCTGATCGACAGGCACGAATCCGCGAGCTAGGTTTGGGTGTCTTCAAGACCCTCCGTGTGCGCCGACCCGCGCAGCCGGCCGCAATACCGATGCGGCAAGCTGGTCGTCACATCGGAACAGCGTCCGGTGCGATCCGCGGCCCCTGGCGTGGTGCGCGCGGGTGTCCTTCCCGCAAGTGGAATCGGTTGATGTTCATGGCGATAAGCGCAGTGTCGGCACACGTTCCCTCGCTGTCGATTGTCGAGGGCGGCGCGCCATCCGGCGCGCGCTCCCGGCTGGGCACGCTGCTGCTCGACGGGTCGGCAAGCATCGCCGTCGGGGCGGCGGTCGCGGCGGGAGTCGGCGTCGAGGCGATCAGCAGCTTTACCGCGCGGGAGGCTGCGGGCCGCTGGTGGCTGATCGCCCTGCTCGCCGTCGGCCTCGGGTTGGTGGTGTTCGGCTTCTGCTCGCGGCAGCCACGCCCGTATGTCCGGGTTGGGCTCGTGGTCACCGCGAGCGACCGCCGTCGCGGCGCGGCGCAGGCGCAGCAGCTGAATGCGGCCGCAGAGTCGTTCAGCAGGCAACGTTCCCAGTTGACGCTCAGAGTGGGCGGCGAGCTAGCTGGGGACGACACCGATCCCGAACTGGTCGACAGGATGGCCGAGGAGATTCGCGGCGCCGTGACGTTGGCCCGGCGGCTGGTCCCGGATGCCAGCGGCCTTGACCTCATCCCCACCATGCCGCTGCACACCGCGTTCCGACTGGGCGCGAAGCTCGGGCACACCCACGCCACCGATATCGCGGTGCACGCGGTGTCGCGATGCTCCGGCAGCCAGGGCTACTTTCCCGCGGTGCTGCTGCGCGCAGGCGAGCCAGCGGCCGCGCCACTCGTCCTGAACACCCTGCGACCGCTGTCAGCCGGCGATCCTGCTCGCGCGGCGCTCGCACTCGATCTGCAGAACCGGGGTGCGTCGTTCCGCGCGCAGGTGTTGGCGGCCTGCGAGCAATACGGCATCGGGCAACTCCTACTGTTGCGCAACCCGGCCAGCACGCTGAGGGAGAACATGGACACTTTCACCGCAGTGGTGGACCAGGCGGCGCAGGCGTGGCGCGACGCCCCGCTCGCCCCGACGGCCCGCACCGGGCAGCACGCCGTCTTCCTCAGCGGCCCCGTCCCGATCGCCCTGGCACTCGGCGCTCGGCTCGCGACCACCGACGCGGCCAGGTGGACGGCCTACACCTGGGACAGGTCCCGCAGCGGCTACGAACCGATGCCCATCGGCTGACGGCTGTGTCAGCGAACGCTGCCGGCGACAACCGCGTGGCGACACAATCATTGCGCGGTACGGATTATGGGGTAACCGGCACTAGGCTGCGTAACCGGAGCGGTGATCGCTCGCCCTCCGCCGAAAGCAAGGGACAGGGTCGAAATGCGGGTCGCATTGTTCGCCACGTGTCTGACGGACACGCTGTACCCGGACACCGCGCGCGCGGTGGTGCGGTTGCTGGAGCGTATGGGATGCACCGTGGAGTTTCCCGCCGCGCAGACCTGCTGCGGCCAGATGCACTTCAACACCGGATACGCCGAGCAGGCGGCACGGCTGGCGCGCCGGTCGGTGGAGATCTTCGCCGGCTACGAGGCCGTCGTGGCGCCGTCGGGTTCCTGCGCGGCCATGGTGCGGGAGGTCTACCCCGAGCTGTGCGGGGACTCAGCGCTCACGCAACGCGCCTACGAGCTTTCCGAGTTCCTGGTCGACGTCCTTCAGGTGACCGATGTGGGGGCCTATTTCCCGCATCGGGTGACCTACCATCCCACCTGTCACTCTCTGCGCATGCTGGGTGTCGGAGACAAGCCGTTGCGACTCTTGCGGGCCGTACGTGGCCTTGAGCTGGCCGAACTGCCCGACGCCGACGTGTGCTGCGGGTTCGGCGGCACGTTCGCGTTGAAGAACGCCGAGACTTCCACCGCCATGCTCTCCGACAAGATGCGGTCCGTGCTTGGCACCGGTGCCGAGGTGGTGACGGCTGGCGACAACTCCTGCCTGATGCACATCGGGGGCGGGCTGTCCCGGCTGCGCACCGGCACCCGCGCACTGCACCTCGCCGAGATCCTGGCCAGCACCGAGGAGGAGCCATGGCACGCAACCCGGTGACTTGGCTGGGAACCCCGCCGTTCCCACGCGCCGCGCATACCGCCCTCGCCGACGCACAGTTGCGGGCCAACCTGCGCAAGGCGACCACCACGATCCGGGGCAAGCGCGCCGGCGTGGTCGCTGAACTCGACGACTGGCAAGAGCTGCGCGCGGCGGGAGAAGCGATCAAGGACGATGTGCTGGCACACCTCGACACGTATCTGACGCGGCTGGAAGCGTCGGTGTCGGCACATGGCGGAGTGGTGCACTGGGCTCGCGATGCCGCTGAGGCCAACGAGATCGTGCTGCGGTTGGCTCGGGAAGCAGGCGCCGAGGAGGTCGTCAAGGTCAAGTCGATGACCACCGCCGAGATCGGGCTGAACGAGGCGCTGGAAGCGGGCGGTGTCACTCCGATCGAAACCGATCTCGCGGAGCTGATCGTGCAGCTCGGTCACGATCGACCCTCGCACATCCTGGTTCCCGCGATCCACCGCAACCGCTCCGAGATCCGCGATATCTTCGCGGCGGAGATGCCCGACGCTCCGGCCGGGCTGACGGACTCCCCCGCCGAGCTCACCGAAGCGGCGCGCACCCACCTGCGGCGGAAGTTCTTCTCGGCCAAGGTCGCGGTGTCCGGAGCGAACTTCGCCGTCGCCGACACCGGCTCGATCGTGGTGGTCGAATCCGAGGGCAACGGCCGGATGTGTCTCACGCTGCCGGAGACGCTGATCACCGTTATGGGTATCGAGAAAGTCGTACCGTCGTGGCGCGACCTTGAGGTATTCCTGCAACTGTTGCCGCGCTCCTCGACCGCGGAGCGGATGAACCCGTACACCTCGGTTTTCACCGGCGTCGCCGATGGCGACGGGCCGAGGAACTTCCACCTTGTGCTGCTCGACAACGGCCGTACCGCCACTCTTGCCGATCAGGTCGGGCGTCAGGCGCTGCGCTGCATCCGGTGCTCGGCTTGCCTGAACGTCTGCCCCGTCTACGAGCGCACCGGCGGTGCGGCGTACGGCTCGGTCTACCCCGGTCCCATCGGGGCGATCATCACGCCGCAGCTCGCAGGCGAGCCGCCGGATAGCGATGACGCCGCCCAAGTCCACTCCCTGCCCTTCGCATCCAGCCTGTGCGGCGCGTGCTACGAAGTGTGCCCTGTTCGCATCAACATCCCGGAGGCGCTGACGCACCTGCGGGCGAAATCCGTACGGGCCAAGGGTTCCCGCACTCCAGAGGCCATCGCCATGACGGCGATGGCGTGGCTGATGGCCGACGAGAAGCGGTTCGAGGCGGCGCAACGGGCAGGATCGCTGAGCAAGGTGCTGGCACGGGACGGGAAGATCAGTCACCTGCCGTGGCCCGCGTCGAAATGGACCGCATCTCGCGACCTGCCGGTACCCGCTGCCGAACCTTTCCGTACCTGGTGGAGGCGCAACCGTGGTTGAAGACACCCGTAGCGAGATTCTTGCGCGTATCAGGACCGCGCTCTCCGACCGGCCGGATCCGCGACCCGTCCCCCGCGACTACCACCACGACGGCGACGTCGCGGACGTGCTGGCGTTGGCAGCGGAGCGCATCGCCGACTACCGCGCGATCGTGCACCGGGTCGCCGGCGAGGATCTGGCGGAGATGATCACCACCGTGCTGCACGGGCGCGGGCTTCGCACCATCGCGGCGGCTGCCGACATCCCGCAGCGCTGGCAGCAGTCCGAGTTCACCTGGCGTCTAGACCGGCCGCCGCTCACCATCGACGACCTCGACGGTGTTGACGGCGTCGTCACCGGGTCCGCGGTAACCATCGCCAACACCGGCACCATCGTGCTGGACACCGGGCCAAGGCAGGGCAGGCGGATGCTCTCGCTGGTGCCCGACTACCACCTATGCGTCGTGCTCGCCGAGCAGATCGTGGGGACGGTGCCCGAAGCACTCGCACGGCTCGATCCCACCCGTCCGTTGACTTTCATCTCCGGCCCTTCGGCAACCAGCGATATCGAACTCGACCGCGTCGAAGGCGTGCATGGCCCGCGAACCCTGGAAGTCCTTCTGGTGGAAGCCGATCCGGGCTAGGGTTGGGGTGTCTTCAAGACCCCTCAACACCGAGACACGACTCCAGATCGGTTGCCGCCCGCCAGCTCACGCTCGGTGCGTCAGTCAGGATGCCCTGCGGAGCACGTCGGTGCGGGCGTTCGCACCGCAGTAGCAGTCGCGGTCCACTTCATGGCAGTCGATGCGCAGCGCGTGCCGCGCCGGATCCAGGTTGGCGCACTCCGGTTCGTGGCATTCCGTGAGACCCCCACCATGGATCACCAGCGTGCCGTGGCAATGGTCGATCTCGTTCGTGCAGTCCGCGCACACCGTGTCCATGCCTGCCTCGCCCGCCTACTCGCCGCCGCCGAACATTGCCTGACGGACTTGTTGATACCACCGGGCGCCGTTCGAGCCGGGAATGGGCCCGGCGTGTCGCCGAGAGTCGGCTGGTGTATCGATACCGACAGCGCGCCCTCAGGCGCTCTTGCGGGGCCTGCGTGGCTTGTCTGCGGCTTGCCCGGTCGCTTTCGGCTGTGCAGACCTGCGTGTCGTACCGCGCCCGGCCGTCGAAGGCTTCTTGGCTGCCGCAGGTTGCTTCTCGGCCTGCGTGGTGGGCGCCTTCGTGTCGCGGGTGGCGTTCGACTTGGCCGCTGCGCCACCGGCGCCGCTCACGCTTGACGTGGACTTGGTGCCTTTCGAGGCACGCTTGCTCGTGCTCGCCGTGGTCTTGCTTGCCGCCTTGACGCTGGCGCTCAGTGCGGACATCAGGTCGATGACCTCGGCATCCCGCGCAGCCGACGACGGTGTGGCTACTTCGCGGCCCGCGATCTTGGCCTCGATGAGCGATTCAAGGGCGTCGCGATAGGCGTCGTCGTACTTGCGCGGATCGAACACCTCATCGGACATCGAGTCGATCAGCGAGCCTGCCATGGCGAGCTCCTTGCCGCTGGTCTGCGGTGCGTCCTCGCGGAGGAACCCGAAATCGGGAGTGCGGACCTCGTCGGGCCACAGCATCGTATTCAGTACCAGCACGTCGGCGTGCACCCGCAGCACGGCAAGCGATTCCCGCTGCCGGAGCGCGATCTTGGCGATCGCGACCTGACCGGACTTGTGCAAGGCGTCGCGCAGCAGCAGGTAGGGCTTGACGGCGGCCTTCTGCGGTTCGAGGTAGTAGCTCTTGTCGAAGTAGATCGGATCGATCGCTTCCAGAGGCACGAACTCCAGCACCTCGACCGTCTTCGCGCTGGGCACCGGCAAAGCCGCGATGTCGGCGTCGGTGAGGATCACCATCCCGCCGTCCTCGGTCTCGTGCCCCTTGGCGACCTCGCTGTACGGAACTTCTTCACCGTCGGCCGAACAGATCCGCTTGGTCTGGATGCGGGCACCGTCCGTGACATGTACCTGGCGGAAGGAAATGTTCTTGCTTTCGGTGGCCACGTAGAGGTGGATCGGTATGGACACCAACCCGAAGGACACCGCGCCTTTCCACATCGATCGCATCACCGACGCACCTCCTGTGCCTTCGATTGGGAAAGCAGTACTTCGACGGTACCCTGCGCCGCTGGTCGGCGGCAGTCTCGAAGCCAAGGAACGGCGCAAGGTCAGGTCGTGGCCTGCGGCAACAGCGGTGCGAACAGGTCGCCGAACTCATCCACCCGCGTCAGGACATCCACCGCGGTGAACGCCAGATCCTTCGGACGCCGACACGCCTCGACCTCCTGCCACGTCAACGGCGTCGACACGGTGGGACGGGCCATCGCACGCAGCGAGTAAGGGGCGACAGTCGTCTTGGCGGTGTTGTTCTGGCTCCAGTCGATCAGCACCTTGTCAGCGCGCAGCCGCTTGGTCATCCGGGAGACGACCAGTTCGGGCCGGTCGCGTTCCAGCCGCTGCGCGACGGCGTGTGCTATTCCCCTGGTCTGCTCGGAGGTCATGTCCGCCACCTCGGCATAGACCTGCAATCCCTTGCTGCCCGAGGTCTTGGGCAGGGCGCGCAGGTCCAGCTCGGCCAGCAGCGGTCGCAGCAGCAGCGCGACCCTGGCGCAATCGACGATGTTCGCGGGCGGGCCCGGATCCAAGTCGAATACCAGCAGGTCAGGCCTGCCGATGTCAGGCAGTCGCCACATCGGTGTGTGGATCTCCAGGCCGGCAAGGTTGGCTGCCCAGATCAGCGTGGGCAGGTCGTCTGCGACGACATACCGCACCGGCTCTCCGCCCTCCTCGCTCGCTACGGGCGCGGTCGGCACCCAGTCCGGCCGGTGCGCCGGGGCGTGCTTCGCATAGAAAAACTTGCCGTCAACGCCATCGGGATACCGCTTGAACGTCACCGGTCGCCCCGCGATATGGGGCAGCAGCACCGGCGCGATGCGCAGGTAGTAGGCGATCATCTCGCCCTTGGTGAAGCCCGCGGCAGGATAGAGCACCTTGGACAGGTTCGACAGGGTCAATGTCCTGCCTGCCACTTCAACGGCCACCTTGGCTGCACCGCTCACGCACGACCTCCCGCAGCCCATTGTCCACGAACACCGTCCCATCGCCTCGCAGCGCGCCCGGTCGCTAGCTCGCCGATGGCGCAGCGGCAGGCGGTGGGTATGCGATGGCATCACCGCTGACCGCGAGGGTGACCTCATCGCCGGGATGCGGCAAGGCGTATCCGGCGCATCGGGATGACACCAGCGTTCCGTCACCCGCTAGGCGCGCGGTGACGGCGGCGTCGTGGCCGTAGTAGGTGCAGTTCACGATGCGAGCTGCCACGCCTGCAGGGAAGTCCAGTGATCGGATCACGATCTGCTCCGGGCGGACCATGACTGTGACAAGGCCGGTCCGTGCCGGTGCGCGGACCGGTAGGCGGCCGAGAGCGCAGTCGGCCACCCCGTTCGCCACCACGGCGGGCAAGACCACGGCCTCGCCGACGAAGCCCGCCACAGCTGTGTCGGCAGGGGTGCGGTACAGCTCGGCAGGTGCGGCGGTCTGCACCAATCGCCCGTCCCGCATGATCGCCACCCGGTCTGCCACCGACAGTGCCTCGGACTGGTCGTGAGTGACCAGCACAGCGGTGGTATCGCTCGCGGCAAGCGCGTCGACGACGGCGCACCGCGTTTGCGCCCGCAGACCCGCGTCGAGCGAAGAGAACGGCTCGTCAAGCAGCACGATCGAGGGCCGCGGCGCCAGCGCACGGGCGAGGGCGACGCGCTGCTGCTGGCCACCGGATAGCTGGTGCGGGTAGCGACGTGCGTGATCTTGGCGCATGCCGACGAGTTCGAGTAGCTCGTCGACCCGGGCGCGGGCGCGACAGGCCTGCCGAGGTAGCCCGAAGGTGATGTTGGCTGCCACCGTCAAGTGCGGGAATAGCGCGCCCTCCTGCGCTACATAACCGACGCCCCGACGCTCTGGCGACAGCCCCCGACCGCCGTCACAGACGACCCGTTCACCGATGCTGATCACGCCGGAATCGGCCATCTCGAAACCGACAACCAGGCGCAGCAAAGTGGTCTTGCCGCATCCGGACGGCCCGAGGGTCGCCGTCAGCTCACCCGCTGGCACCCGCAGGTCCACTCCGCGCAGCACCTCTAGCACGCCGAAGCGTTTGGTGACCGAGGTCAGGCACAGTGTGGTCATACGGCATCCGCTTTCCTTGGTTTCGGGTGAGCAGGTATACGGCGGGGGCGGAGATCAGCACCATCAGCGCCGCGTAGGGGGCCGCGGCAGCGTAGGAGAGAGTGCCGGTCTCACTCCACACCTGGGTGGCGAGAGTCTGGGTGCCGATCGGTGCGAGCAATAGCGTCGTGGTGAGCTCCGTGGCCACCATCAGGAACACCAGTGCCACGGCCGCGCCGAGGCCGGGAGCGACAAGCGGCAGCGTCACCCGCCGCAATGCGGTTGTGGGCCGATTGCCCAGTGCGCGAGCGGCTTCGGTGAGCGCGGGCGAGGTCTGAGCCAGACCTGTGCGCACCCCGACCATCGCCATCGGCAGGAAGAGGATCGCGTACCCGGCCACCAGCAGGGGCGTGCTCTGGTAGAGCGGCTGAGCGAAGTGGATCGCGACAAACACCAGCGACAGCGCGATCACTATGCCCGGCAGGGCGTGCGCCACATACGTGCTGCGTTCGAGCAGCACAGCCAGCCTGCCCCGGTGACGCTCCGCCAGCAGCGCCACCGGCAGTGCGAGCAACGTGGTGACCACCGCGGCGGCCAACCCGAGCCCGAGCGAGGTGACGGTGGCAGAGGCCAGCGCGCCGATCGGGAACACCGCCGACGAGCCGATGACCAGCCAGTGGATCAGGCTGCCGACCGGAACACCGAGTGCGAGCGCGAGCAGCGCGGCGAGGCAGGCGAACGCAGGCGGAGCTGCCCTGCCAAGCCGCACCCGAACCACTGTGCGGGCACTACCCGGCCCAAGCCGGGAGTAACGCCCCGCGCCACGCAGCCGCAACTCCGCCATCAACAGCAGCAGGCACGCCACCACCAGCACCGCGGCCAGCAGATTGGCGGCAGGCCCGTCGAAGCTGGACTGGTACTCGGCGTAGATCGCGGTGGTGAAGGTCGAGAACCGCAGCATCTGGAACGCGCCGAACTCCGCGAGCTCGTGCAGCGCGACGATGAGCATCCCGCCGCCGAGCGCGGGGCGCAGCTGTGGCAGCACCACCCGCAGAAATGCCCGCAGCGGCCCGTGGCCGAGCGAGCGGGCCGTCTCCTCCAGTGCGGGGTCCATCCCGCGCAGGGCCGCGGCGACCGGCAGGTACACCAGCGGGTAATAAGACAACGTGACGATCAGTACCGCCCCTGCGTAACCCTGCACGGCAGGCGTCAGCGACACCCAGCCGTAGCTGCTCACGAACGCGGGGACAGCCAGCGGCGCCGCCAGCAGCGGGCCCCACACCCGCCGCCCGGGTAGCGTGGTGCGCTCCACCAGCCACGCGGCGCTCGCACCGAGCGCGCCACACAGCAGCGTGGAAACCACCACCAGCCTCAGGGTGTTGCCGAGCAGCTCGGCGACCCTGGCGCGGAACACCAGCCGGAGGATGTCGCTGCCCCCGGACTGTGCCGCCTCTGCGACCATGAACAGCAGCGGGAGCAGCGCGAACAGGGCGACCAGGGCGGCCAGGGCGGCCAGCACCACCAGCCGTACCGACGGCCTTGTGGTG
>JBOHEL010000154.1:0-9880 GCA_050700995.1 Sciscionella sp.
CTGGTTGTGCAGCAGCTGCTCCCACCAGTGGCCGACGACGTATTCCGGGAGGAAAACCGTCACCACGTCACGGGGGTTGTCGCTGCGCACCCTGCGCACGTACTCCAGCACCGGGCGGGTGATCTCGCGGTAGGGCGATTCCACGACCTTCAGTGCGACCTGGATCTCTTGGGAGTCCCACTGCCTGGTGAGTTCCCTGGTGCTGGCGTCGTCGACATTGACGGTCACGGCCTCAAGCACGTCCGGCCGGGTGGCCCTGGCGTAGGCGAGCGCGCGCATCGTCGGCAGGTGCAGGGTCGAGACCAGCACGATCGCGTGGTTGCGGGCGGGCAGCACGGCATGCTGATCCTGCGCGCGCAGTTCCTCGGCGACCCGGTCGTAGTGCTTACGAATGCCGGTCATCAGCATGAAGATCGCTGCCATCGCGGCGATGGCGATCCAGG
Organism: Sciscionella sp.; assembly: GCA_050700995.1. Lineage (GTDB taxonomy): Bacteria > Actinomycetota > Actinomycetes > Mycobacteriales > Pseudonocardiaceae > JBOHEL01. Next base: position 444 of record JBOHEL010000154.1, read on the forward strand.
CGCCTGCCAGGAACTTCGTCACCACCACGATCACCAGCACCACGCTCGTACAAGTCAGTCCGACGGTGTTGATCAGCTGCGAGCGTCGCATTCGCCGCCGCACCGCGCCGTCCTGTTCGGTGCGCAGCTTGCGGTTCCAGTGCCGGATCATGCCCGCCTGGCTGCAGGTGAACGAGACGAAGACCCCGACGATGTAGAGCTGGATCAGCTTCGTCGCGTCGGCGTTGAACGCGGTGATCAGTACACCGGCGAACACCGCGAGGAACAGGATGCCGTTGGAGTAGGCCAGCCGGTCTCCCCTGGTGTGCAGCTGACGTGGCAGGTACCTGTCCTGCGCCAGTATCGAGGCCAGCACGGGGAATCCGTTGAACGCGGTGTTGGCGGCGAGCACCAGGATGATTCCGGTCACGAAGGTGAGGTAATAGAAGGCCGGTGGGAAGTTGGAGAACACCGCCTGCGCGATCTGCGCCACGATCGTCTTCTGGTGATACCCCTGCGGAGCGCCGATGAGCTGGTGTGCGGGGTCATCGGCAAAGTTGATGTGGGTGAGCCTGGCCAGCACGATGATGCCGATCAGCATGGCCACCGCGATCAGCCCCATCATCAGCAAGGTTGTCGCGGCATTCTTCGACTTCGGCTTGCGGAAGGCGGGCACGCCGTTGCTGATCGCCTCCACCCCGGTGAGCGCGGCCGCACCCGAGGAGAACGATCGCAGGATCAGGAAGGCGAATCCGGCGCCGACCAGCCCGCCGCCTTCCTGCCGGAGCTGGAAGCCCGCACTCTCGGCCTGCAGGTCCGCGCCGGTCCAAAGCCGGATCAGGCCCCAGATCACCATGCCGAAGACACCGATGATGAAACCGTAGGTCGGCACCGCGAACTTGCTGCCGGATTCCCTGACACCTCGCAGGTTCAGCACGGTCAGCAACGCCAACACCAGCAGGCAGAACACCAGTTCGTTCGCGCCGATGAACGGGATCGCCGAGCCGATATTGGCGATACCGGACGATGTGGACACCGCGACGGTCAGGACGTAGTCCACCATCAGTGCGCTCGCCACCGTCAGCCCGAACCGGCCACCGAGGTTCGTCGTGGCTACCTCGTAGTCGCCGCCGCCTGACGGGTAAGCGTGCACGTTCTGCCGGTAGGAGGCCACCACGATCAGCATCACCAGCGCGACGGCGAGCCCGATCCACAGGGTGAAGCTGTAGGCGGAAAGACCGGCAACCGACAGCGTCCGGAAGATCTCCTCCGGGGCGTAGGCGACCGAGGAGAGCGCGTCGGAGGCGAACACCGGCAACGCGATGGCTTTCGGGAGCAGCGTGTGACCAAGACTGTCGCTGCGGAACGGTCGACCGACCAGGAGCCGCTTGGTCACGGTTGCGAGCTTCGACACGAGTCGCAAGGGTATGCGCACACCTCACCTGTATGGCGCAGTGGAGGGTATGTTGCCGCGAGACACACCAGGACCGATGAAGCGGAATTGGCGGAGCGGGCGGAGCACGGCTCATCGGGCCGGGGCCGAGCGGGTACGGGTGGCCCGCAGGATACGGTGCACCGCGTACCGGGCATGAGGAGACACGGGATGCACGTGGTGATCATGGGATGTGGCCGGGTTGGCTCCTCCCTCGCGAACGCGCTGGAGCGCTTGGGCCACACGGTCTCCGTCATCGACAAGGACGAGCAGTCCTTCCGCAGACTCGGTGCGGACTTCCATGGCGAGCAGATCAGCGGCATCGGCTACGACCAGCGGGTGCTTGCGCAGGCCGGGATCGAGCGGGCAGGGGCGTTCGCCGCGGTGTCCAACGGCGACAACTCCAACATCATCGCCGCGCGGGTCGCCAGGGAGACGTTCGGCATCGAGCACGTGGTGGCCCGCATCTACGACCACAAACGCGCCGAGGTCTACGAGCGGCTCGGTATCCCCACCGTGGCGACCGTGCCGTGGACCACCGACCGCCTGCTGCGAACCCTGCTGCCTGACGGGGTCGGCTCGATGTGGCGTGAGCCTTCCGGCAGCGTCGCGGTGCTACAACTTCCACTGCACGAGGACTGGGTAGGGCGAAGTGTCGCCGAGCTGCAGGAAGTCACCGGTGCGCGGGTGGCTTTCATCATGCGCTTTGGCCGGGGCCTGCTGCCCGACGCCAGGGCCGTGCTGCAGTCCGACGACGTGGTGTATGTCGCGGCGCTGTCGGGCACCGTCAGCGACGTCACCAACGCTGCGGGCGCCCCACCGGAGGATGTCTCGTGAGTGCGCGACGTGGGGAAAAAACTCAGGAGGCCAACTGATGCGGATCGCGATTGCCGGCGCCGGCGCGGTAGGGCGCTCGATCGCCGCCGAACTCGTCGCGGCCGAGCATGAAGTGATGCTCATCGAGCGGGAGCAGGACGCGTTCGATCCCAGCACCGTCGAACAGGCCGAATGGGTGCTCGCCGATGCCTGCGAACTGTCCTCGATGGAGGATGCGGGGCTGGAATCCTGTGATGTGGTCATCGCGGCCACCGGGGACGACAAGGTCAACCTGGTCGTCTCACTGCTGTCGAAGACCGAGTTCGCGGTGCGCCGCGTGGTCGCACGAGTCAACGACCCCCGCAACGAGTGGCTGTTCACCGAGGCATGGGGCGTCGACGTCGCGGTGTCCACCCCGCGCATCCTTGCCGCCATGGTCGAGGAGGCCGTCAGTGTCGGTGGCCTCGTCCAGCTGCTGAGCCTGCGCCACGGGCAAGCCAACCTGGTCGAGGTGACATTGCCGGAGGACACCGAGCTCGCGGGCAAGCCGGTGCGGGCGCTGGAACTGCCAGCAGACGCCGCGCTGGTGGCGATCCTGCGCGGTCGCCGCGTGATCGTACCGGTCGGGGACGATCCGCTTGAGGCGGGCGATGAGCTGCTGTTCGTGGCCACCGCGGTCGTGGAACCAGCCATTCGCCAAGCCGTCGGCGGGCGCTGAAAAATGCCTCACGCCCCGTCTGGGACCTGGTCGGTTCGCTCCGTGATTACCTTGCACCGCACGTCGGCCTTGCGCATGGCCCAGATGGTCACCAACGCGGCAACCCCGGCCAGCGGCCAACCCATACCGATGCGTGCCACCCCCAGCCAGCCAACCTGATCTGTGTTGTAGAGCCACTGCTGCACCACGAACCTGGCACCGAAGACGAGCACCCACACCACGGTGGCGATGTCGTAGTAGCGGCGGGCGTACCTATCGCGTCGCCAGGCCATGCCGGTGCGATTGAGCTTCGACCACACCACCCCTGCCAGCGGCCAGCGCACCACCACGGAGATCAGGAACGCGCTGCCGAAGACCAGGCTCACCCAGATGCCGTAGAGGAAATAGCCGCGCGCGCTGCCGGTCTTATGGGCGATGAACGCGGCGACCGCGACACCGAACAGCCCGGAGATCGCAGGCTGCACAGGTTCCCGCCGCACCAGCCGCCAGATCAACAGCAGCACCGCGCCGCCAACCGCCGACCAGATCGCCGCCGTCAAGCTGCGGCTGGGCAGGTACACGCCGACGAACACCAGCACCGGCACGGAGGAGAGCACCATGCCGCTGAGGCCGCCCATTTGCTCAAGCAGCGTCGGTTCGGCCTGTGGCTCGGCTTCGGTTTCGCTCTCCGTCGCGGCGGTGTGGGTGGTTCTCGGCGGGATGTCAGTCATGTGGGCGGCTCACGCGGGTGTCTGCAACTCGTAGAATGGGTTGTAGAGCACCTTACGGCCCTCGCGATCAGCGATCCGACCCCGCGCCTTGATGATGCGGCCGGGTTCGATCCCAGGGATGCGACGGCGTCCCAACCACACGAGGGTCACATCATCGGTGCCATCGAACAGTTCGGCCTCCAGCGTCGCCACCGCGTCCCTAGGACACAGCTCCACACTGCGCAGCCGCCCCAGCACCGTGACCTCCTCGCCACAGGCGCATTCGCAGGCCCTCGTCGCTCCACCCGCGTCGGCTTCCTCGGAAAGGTCGTCGGCATCCAACTCATCGACCTCACTGGTCAACCGGCGCACCATACGGCGGAAGTAACCGCTGCTTGTGCCACTCATCGCTAAGACGCACTCCCGTGACTCGTAGGCAGAGCCGACTCGGTACCCATACCGTCAGCGTAACCGCCCGCGTGCGAGGCGAACGTGCGGCAAGGCAGGATTTTCTCGTGACCTCAACCATCCCTGCCAGCGGCTGCCGCCGCGCAGTGCTGCTGCCGGGCACCGGGTCCGACGAGGTGTTCATAGGCTCGGTATTCCGCCGTCCTCTAGCAGATGCCGGTATCGACCTGCACGCGGTGATCGCTCCTGCGGGCACCGCGCTGGTCACGGCATCACTCGCCGAGCTGGACGCCGCCGCGGCCGACGGCCCGATCATCGCAGGCGGCATCTCGCTCGGCGCGCATCTCGCGGCGCAATGGGCGCTGGCCAACCCTCGGCGCTGCGCGGGCTTACTGCTCGCGCTGCCGGGATGGGTGGGTCAGCCCGCTGAGGCCCCCGCTGCCGTGGCGGCGCGACTGGGGGCCGCGAATATCGAACGAGAGGGGATGGCCGAGGCGATCCGAACCGCTATCGAGGGAGTCGACGGCTGGCTCGCGGGCGAGTTGCGGCGAGCGTGGCAGCGGCATGGACCTGCGCTGGCGGCGAGTATGCGGGTGGCGGCGAACCACCCCGCCCCCAGCGTCGCCGAACTGCGGGCTCTTCGGGTCCCTGCAGGCGTCGCCGGCTGCGTCGATGACCCGGTGCATCCGGCACGGGTGGCGCGGCGATGGGCGGGTGCGCTGCCGATCGCCGAACTGGCAAGCACAACGCTGGCCGCGATCGGCGCCGACAGGCAATCCCTCGGCAGGGCCACCCTGGCGGCCTTGCTGCGGGCCGTCCCGTGAGCGCTGTCCGAACTAAGGCGTGGGTACGGGCCGAAAATACGCACCTGGGCCGCCCCGGGCGGGACCGCTCAGCCCTGCTCCGCCTGTTGCGCCTGCGCCGCAGCGACCTGCGCGGCGATCTCCTCCGGCAGTTCCAACGGCAGGGGCGTGCGGACAGGCATCGGGGCATCGCCGCGGGTCACCACAGTGCCACGCAGTAGCTCCCTGAGCATCACGGCAGCCTTCTCCGCCCCGTCTGGGGGCCCGGCCACCACGCCACGCAGCATCCACCTCGGCCTGTCCACGCCAACGAAGCGCAACACCACGTCGTTGACGGTGCCGCTGAGCTCCTCGCCCCACATACCCCTGGCCTGCCTGACTTTGGCACCATCACTGCGCAACTGTTCGGCGAGTTCGACGCTGATCTCCGGCCAGAGTCCACCGGAGCGGGGCGCGGCGTAGGCATTGACGGTGAACTGCCCGAGCGGCGTGAGCATGTGCACCGCTCGCAGGCCCGCGCCTTCCGGGTCCATCTCCACCTGTAGCTGGGCGCCGTCAGGGACCGGAAGCCGCACCGATCCGAGATCAAGACGCGGGATCCCGTCATCGGGCGCCTCAGCGACGTCGAAAGGCCCCTCGTCGACCTCGTCCTCCTCGGCATCGAAATCCTCCGCGTCGGCGGCGGCCAAGTCATCCGCGTCGCCATAAACGGGCTCGACATCCTCCGACGCATGATGCCGCGCCTGACTGCGCCGTCCGAAGATACCCATCAGCTCTCCTGTGTCATGCGGGACACCCGCACCCGGTCGGACCCGACAAGCCCCGCTCCGCAAGCTCCGCAACCCTGGCTCATCGATCCTCCTGTGTCATGCGGGACACCCGCACCCGGTCGGACCCGACAAGCCCCGCTCCGCAAGCTCCGCAACCCTGGCTCATCGATCCTCCTGTACCTCATCAGCAGGTCCGTGCGCCACCTCGGTCGCAAGTGATGCGTGCCCGCCGGTGGACCCGTACCCACCGGCGCCGCGCGCCGACGCTCCCAGCGCCGAAAACTCGGCGACCTCCGTGAACACCACCTGCTCCACACGCTGTACCACAAGCTGCGCGATCCGGTCGCCGCGTCGCAGTGTGATCGCCTGCCTCGGGTCGTGGTTGACGAGGCATACCCGGATCTCACCCCGGTAACCGGCGTCGATCGTTCCCGGTGAGTTCACCACGGAAAGGCCTGCCCGTGCCGCCAGTCCGGAGCGCGGATGTACGAACCCGGCGTATCCGGTAGGCAAGGCGATCGCGACACCGGTGCCAACCACGGCCCGTTCACCGGGCTCGATAGTGACGTCCGAGGTGGTCACGAGGTCGGCGCCGGCATCGCCATGTCGCGCGTAGCACGGCAACGGGACATCCTGGTCGATCCGCGACAGCGGTACCTGCAACGCGTCAGCCACGAGCGGCGAGACTACCGGTAGCGCCGCGCTGGGTGCAGTGGCATAGGAGCAGTAGCCGCTACCGGCGGACCGGTTGCGTAACCTGGAGGCGTGAGCAAAGAAGCAGCCGTGGGGAGTGACGCGGCGGTGCCTGACCTTTCGCGTGAGCCGGTGCCCGCGACGACAGCCTTCTCCGAGCGTCTCTATGTGCCGTGGTGGTACTGGCCACTGCCGCTGGTCGCGGCCGGGTTGCTGGCAGCCGAGGTGCACATGGGGTACCCGGGCGTGCGAGCGTGGTTGCCCTACCTGATCACGTTCCCGCTCGCGATCGCCCTGCTGGCGTGGTTCGGCCACACCAAGGTCGCTGTCGCTGCCGGGGAACTGCGCGTCGGTGACGCGCATATTCCGCTCGCCCACCTGGGACAGGTAGATGTCTGCACCGGAACCGACAGGCGTAAGGCGATGGGCCCGGAACTGGATCCGGCGGCGCACGTCGTGCATCGCGGGTGGTTGCCTGCCGTGATCAGGGTCGAGGTGACCGATCCGGAGGATCCAACGCCCTACTGGCTTTTCAGCACCCGCCATCCGGTACGCCTTGCCGCGCTGCTAGCCGGCCCCGCCTCCTGAGGAAACGACGAGCGCCCTGCAGTCGGCTTGTCAGGCGCAGTCACGGCAGATGAGCTGCTTGCCCTGCTGCTCGGCAAGCCTGCTGCGGTGGTGCACCAGGAAGCAACGCGCGCACGTGAACTCGTCCGCCTGCTTGGGCAGTACCTTCACGGTGAGGTCCTCACCTGAGAGCCCGGACAGGTCGGCACCGGGAAGCTCAAAGTTCTCGTCCGGCGCGTCGGTGTCGACGTCGACAACGCCTGATTGGTTCTCGTTGCGCCTCGCCTTCAGCTCCTCAAGCGAGTCCTCTGCTATCTCATCGGCCTCACTGCGGCGCGGAGCGTCGTAGTCGGTAGCCATACTTCATTCACCCCTGCGGTCACCGGAGACTGTGGTTTGTGCGCTGGACAACGTCCCAACGCAGCTATTTGTGCCCACCGGGCGAGTGACGGAGGTCTCGCTTCGCGGCAGCCGACTCCCGCCTGTCACGCACACCCGGTACTTCGGCTACCTGGTCCCGCCCGCACAGCTCCACCGTCGTCACTGGTGAAGGCCGTGCTGACTGGACCGGCTCGGGAGAGCGTCGATCAAGTGGAGAGCGACGCGAGGGTAGCCCACGAATCAACGCGAGTTGCCGAAAACCACCCGTTCAGGGCATGTGACACTGAACGCAGCTGGCATCGGCGCAACGTGGACCTCACGACACGCGTCCCACAGGATGTTCTCGGCGGCGAACCGCCTAGGCTGATCAAGCACGGTCCCGACAGCTATCACTAGAGTAGTGACCGAGCTCTCACGCAGCGAGCATGGAGGGTGGCGCGGGTGGGCGTCTGGAGCGTGACCAGGGATGGCGGCACGCCGGCATACCGTAGGCGCAGGCCGCTGCCCGCGATCGCCACGCTGGTTGTACTCGCCGTGGCGATGGCCGTCGTGTGGGTGACGGTCGTTCACCAGTCGGATTCCAACGCCGCCGCCCTCGACTGCAACGCGCCGACGAACCCACCGGCGGGCCGCCAGGTGCTTGCTCGCGACGCCCTCGACAAGACCACCCCGCTGCCGGTCGACCAGGTGCAGGTACATGTGGTCAATGGTGGCTCGCAGCGCGGGCTCGCCGGGCTCGTCACGCTGAGGCTGCAGCAGTTGGGATTCAGCCAGACCGCGCCGCCCTCCAACGACTCGCAGTACACCAGCACCGAACTACGCTGCCGGGGCCAGATCCGCTTCGGGCCGAACGGAGCCTCCGCCGCCCGCACCCTCAGCCTCATCGAACCGTGCAGCCAACTGGTACGAGACAACCGCCAGGACGCCACGGTGGACATGGCGCTCGGCAGCAAGTTCATCGACCTGCACCCCAACACCGACGCGAAGAAGGTGCTCGCACAGCTCGCGGCCTGGGCCAAGGCGCAACCGCAACAGCACGGCGGCCAGCAGTCGCAGGACGGCGGCGGCGCGCCGCTTGACCCCAAGCTGCTGGCAGGCGCCAGGAACGTGTCCTGTAGCTGACGCGGCCGACTTCACACCGCAGCGATACCCGAGTCCAGCAGCACACCGCGCAGCGCGTCCGCGATGCCGGGGGCGGCGGCGAAAGTCACCTCATCGCCGAGGTCGGGATCCGCACCGGGCAGGGTGACGATCGCACCCGCCTCCTGGGCGATCAACGCGCCCGCCGCCCAGTCCCATCGGTGCAGTCCGTGCTCGGCGTACCCGTCAGTCCAGCCAGCCGCCACCGCGCAGAGATCGAGCGAGGCCGCCCCCGCCCTACGCACATCGCGCACCTTGGTGATCACATTCGCCATCATCGCGGCCTGCCTGCGGCGCCGCTCTACCTGGTAGGAGAACCCGGTGGCCAGCATCGCCAGTTCCAACCTGGTGCAGGACGACACCCGCAGCGGTGCACCGTCGCATTCCGCGCCGCGACCGCGCACCGCGGTCCACACCCGCCCGCCTGCTGGCTCCACCACAGCGCCCGCGACCGACACACCGTCGCGCTGCACCGCAACGGACACGGCGTACCACGGGAAGCCGTAGAGGTAGTTGACAGTGCCGTCAATGGGGTCGACCACCCAGCTCAGCCCGTCGGCGGCGAGCTCGCCGCCGCCTTCCTCGCCGAGCACCGGCTCCCCTGGCCGCAACGCGGCCAGGCGCCGACGAATCAGCTGCTCAGCCGCCGTGTCCGCCGCCGTCACCACGTCGGTCTCGCTGCTCTTGGTGTCCACCTCGGCGATCGCGGCGATCCGGCCTGCCCGCACCAGCTCCGCTGCCTCCCGCGCCACCGTGACGGCGGTGTCCCGCAACCCGGTCAACTCGTCATGCGCTACGTCCACACGGTCATCCGACCATACCGGGCTAGAGTCAGCACACTCACCGTCTGAATCGAAAAGGAAGGGCCGCCGGCAATGGCACCGCAGCGCGGATTCGGAGTGGACATCGGCGGGTCCGGCATCAAGGGGGCACCGGTCGATCTCAGCACCGGCCAGTTGGCAGAGGACCGCTTCAAGATCGCTACCCCGCAGCCGTCGGAACCGGATGCGGTGGCCGCGGTGGTGGCCGACATCGTCGGGC
>JBOHEL010000155.1:0-9866 GCA_050700995.1 Sciscionella sp.
GCAGGCATGGTGCACTTCCTCGGGTCATCGGGATGACGCGGTATTGCGTCATAGTCGTCCGCTACCGACAGCATGCGCCCGCAAGACCTATAACACCACGTCGAAATCATTGGCGGGTGTGAAAGTCCTACTTATGGGTGGTGGACCGTAGAGATCGGTCCGGTCAGGGAGCCTCGGCCGAGCCATGCTCCGAGAGGTCGAGCCGGGGCCGTGCGGACGGCCGGCGGGGTGGTTTCTCTGTGATGTCAGTCGCTATCTCACAGAACGAGACTATCTAGACCGCTTTGGTGCACTTGCCTTAGCGTCGGGTGCATGGACTTCTCCTGGCCGCTCGTTGTGGCCGGCGCTCTGGTGGGAATCTCGGTCGGGCTGACGGGAATGGGCGGCGGCGCACTGATGACCCCGATCCTCGTCATGATCTTCGGGGTGAACCCCAGCGCCGCGGTCGGCAGTGATCTGCTCGCGTCGGTGGCGATGAAGCCGTTCGGGGCCGTGGTGCATCACCGGGCCAAGACCGTGCGGTGGGAGCTGGTCCGGTGGCTGGTGCCCACTGCGGTGCCCGCAGGCTTCGCGGGCGCTTTTCTTTTTCATTTCCTCGGCGACGGCGCGCCGCTGCAACACCGGCTGAAGCTGGCCATCGGTGGCGCGCTGCTGCTCGCGGTGGTCGGCATGCTCGCCAGGGTGCTGCTGGCGAGACGTGCCACCGGCGGCGAACTCGCGGCGGGCGAGCCGATCCAGGTGCGGCGGCTACCGACATTGCTGATCGGGCTGGTCGGCGGGCTGATCGTCGGCCTGACCTCAGTGGGATCGGGGTCGCTGATCATCGTGATGCTGATGTTGATCCATCCGCGCATGCGGGCCAACGATCTGGTCGGCACCGACCTGGTACAGGCCATTCCGCTGGTCCTCGCGGCCGCTGCGGGCCACCTCGTCGCGGGGGATACCCAGCTCGTACTGACCGCAACGTTGCTGCTGGGGGCGATTCCCGGCATCTACCTCGGCGCCAAACTCGCCACCAGGGCGCCGAGTGGGCTACTGCGCTGGGTGCTCGTAGTGCTGCTGCTCGGTTCAGGTCTGGCGCTGTGGAAGGTGCCGAGCGTGGCGATCCTCACCGCCTGCGGTGGGATCGTCGTAGCGGGCGCGGGCGCCGCGCTGCTGCGCCGCTACCATCCGCGCTGGCAAGTCGCCGTCACCGGGTAGCGCACGACAGACACCGAACACGGTTACCCCTATGGCCGAGGTGTTGTGTCGCGGCTGCCACACGCAGTGGATACTGCAGAGGTGCGGATTACAGCGCGTGCGGACTACGCGGTGCGGGCGGTGGTGGAGCTTGCCTGCGCAGGTGGCGATGGCATGCTGACCGCCGAGGTGATCTCCTGCAGGCAGGACATGCCACGGACATTCCTGCTGGGCATCCTCGGCGAGTTGCGGCGGGCCGGAGTGGTCGCCAGCGTACGTGGGTCCACAGGGGGTTGGCGGCTGGCGCGCCCTCCGGAGGCCGTCACTCTCGCGATGGTGGTCCGCGCTGTTGAGGGTCCGCTGGCTCGGGTCAGTGAGGCACGGCCGGAGGATGCCAGTTACCAGGGCGCCGCCGCGCCGCTGCAACTGGTGTGGATCGCGCTGCGGGACAGCATCCGCGAGGTACTGGAACACGTCACGATCGCCCATCTGGCCAGCGGCGAACTGCCGGAACAGGTACTCGCGCGTACCCGCGACACCGATGCCTGGCAGTCAAGGTAGTCAGTTGATCGCCGAGACGGTGACGTAGTAGCCGACGCGCTCGGGATGCTCTGGCAGCGGATCGTTGGGTTCCGGGTGCCAGTGTTGCGGATAGACCACGCCGGGTTCGACGGGCGTCGTGCCTGGCAGCAATGCGGCGAACCGTTCAAGGTCGCGCAGCACCATCGGGTTGGAGGACGTCGAATAGAGCCGCAGCGATTCGGCGATGCGCTCCGGGGTGTCGTAGTGATCGTGCACATGTGAGGCCACCAGGTAGCTGCCCGGTGCGCAAGCATCCCGGTAGCCTGCCACCAGCGCGACGGCCTCGTTCTCGTCCGCGACGAAGTGCAGCACCGCGCAGAGCATGACGGCCACCGGTTGGGTGAAGTCGAGCAGATCCACGACACCGGGGGCGCGCAGCACCTGGTCGGGGTGGCGGAGGTCGGCTTGGGTCATGGTGACGTTCGGCAGGTCGGCGACCATGCGCGTGGTGTGTGCGACTGCGACGGGCTCGTTGTCCACGTAGGCCACCCGTGCTGGTGGATCGACTCTGGCTGCCAGCTCGTGTACGTGGCCGACCGTGGGGATACCCGACCCGAGGTCGAGGAACTGGCGGATTCCCCTGTCGAGGCAGTAGCGCACGGCGCGCTGCAGGAACGCCCGATTCGCCCTCGCCCCCGGCACGATCTGCGGAATCACCGTGATCGCTCGTTTGGCCTGCTCCCTATCGACCGCGAAGTTGTGGGCGCCGCCGAGGTAGTAGTCGTACATCCTGGCAGCGTTGGGGATCGACAAGTCAATCTCCCCGCCAATCCAGCTCAGATCCTCGGTCTGCGGCTGTTCGCCCATACCCGTACCCCTTTACCTCGATGAGCATCGTCGCCAAAGTCTGTCATAGGAACAGCGGCGTATTGCAGGACCAGCGTCGCTCCGAGGTGCCGCTTCATACATTTTGCTGCCGCAGCAGCCGGTCCAGCAAACCGGCGAACCGTGGCAGCCGCAGTGGTGTTCATGTGCGTGCACCTGCTACTCGCGGGCGTGATCCTCGCGCTGCCACTCGGCAAGTGGATCGACCGCGCCCTCTGCGTCACCCCAACTAAATCGGTGGCGCTCACGGGCGCGCCTTCCTAGCGTGGGCGCGTGGCGACCGGGGTGCTCCAGCGGCTTGGCCCGTTGCAGGACCGGGGGTTCCGGTTCCTGCTGATCGGCCACGCCACCTCGCTGCTCGGCAGCCAGATGGCGCCGGTCGCCATCGTCTTCGCGGTGCTGCGGACGGGCGGTGGTGCCGGTGATGTCGGGAAGGTACTGGCCGCGCAGGCGGTGGCACTGGTGGTGTGCCTGTTTGTCAGCGGCGTGGTAGCCGATCGATTCTCGCGACGTGTCGTGATGGTGCTTGCCGACCTGCTGCGCTGTGTGGGCCAGCTGGTGCTTGCGGTGTTGCTGCTGACCGGTCGCCCCGAGGTATGGGAGTTCATGCTGCTGCTGGCGGCGACCGGAGCGGGGCAGGCGTTCTTCGGGCCGGCCATGACAGGGCTGATCCCGCACACCACGGCCGGTTCGCGGCTGCATCAGGCCAACGCCCTACTCGGGCTGGCCAGCTCGGGAGCCTCGATCGGTGGGCCCGCGCTGGCTGGGGTCATCGTCGCGACAAGCAACGCCGGGTGGGCGGTGCTGGCCGATGGGTTGAGCTACCTGGTCAGCGTGCTATGCGTGACGCTGCTGCCGCTCGCGCCGACGCGACGCGTGGGTGGCGAGTCGTTCCTGGCACAGATGCGGGACGGCTGGCGGGAGTTCCGCAGCCGCACCTGGCTGTGGGGGATCGTCAGCTATTTCGGGTTGTGGCATCTGCTGGTGTTCGCGCCGTTCATGGTGCTGGGCGCGGTGATCGCCGCCGATGATCTCGGTGGCGCGGGTGCCTGGGCGGCGATCCTGACCGCCCAGGGCATCGGGGCCGTGGTTGGCGGGCTGGTGATGTTGCGGGTGCGTCCCGCGCGCCCGCTGCGGGTGGCGATGTGCGCCATGTTGCCCTTGCTCGGCCCGCTGCTGCTGCTCGCCGTGCGCGCACCCACCGTGGTGATAGCGGCCACCGCCTTGCTCAGCGGTATCGGGTTCGCGGTGTTCGACACCTTGTGGGACACCACGTTGCAACGCGTCGTGCCCGAGCGCGCGCTTTCCCGCGTCAGCGCCTACGACTGGGTGGGCTCGGTGGCGTTGCTACCGGTGGGCTACGCGCTGATCGGGCCGCTGACCCTCACCATCGGGGTGACCGGCACGCTGTGGCTGTCGGCAGGCTGCCTGCTGGCGTCCACCATCGCGGTGCTGGCCATTCCCGGGGTCACCAGACTCCGTGTCCAGCCGGTGCCCGAGCCGATCGAGGTCAGCTGACCCGCGGATCGATCTTGGGCGTCGCCCACACCAGGTGCGTGGCGATATCGGGGTGCCTTCTGAACCCGCTCAGTGCGCGCAGCGGCAACTGCGTGGAGGTCGCGCCGCTGGCGGATCGCGGTCCGCAACAGCAACCACCCCGAGAATGGCGCGATGCTGTTCACCCGCGCCGAGATGGACGCCTACCTCAAGGGCGTCAAGGCAGGCGAGTTTGACGACCTGGCCTGATCCAGGGTTCAGAAGCCGCGCTTGAGGCTTCGTACGGCGGTGACGGCGGCGGGATCGCCCTCGTAGTCGATCCGAACCTCGTCGCGGCCGAACGCGTGCAGCAGCAGCTCCCCCGGCTCACCGTGCAGCGTGACGGTGTTGGGGCCGCGTTTGGCGGCGATCTCGGTACCGTCCGGCCCGCGCAGCGTTACGCCGACGCCGCTGCGGCGGTAGCTCAGCCGCGCGAGGGGCCCGACCATCCGCCACAGCGCCGAGTCCCTCGCCGGATCGGGCTCGCGTGGCTGCCAGCCAGCTTGAGCGCGGCGGACGTCCTCGTGGTGTACGAAGTACTCGCCAGAGTTCACCCGCTCGGCGATGGCCGGTACGGCGTACGGCGACCAGCGCGGTGGGCCGGTGCGGATCAGCTCGACCAGTTCGGCCCACGGCCGAGAGGCGAAGGTGTCCTGAACACGCTGGGTGTAGCCGGAAAGCGGCGAGAGCAGGATGCCAGGCGCGGCGTCCAGCCTGCGCTCCCGCAGCGCCAGATGCGCCGCGAGGTCGCGGGTCTTCCAGCCCTCGCACAGCGTCGGTGCGTCCGGCCCCAGTGCGTCGAGCAGTGCGGACAACTCCCGGCGTTCCGATGCAGCGATACCCATGGCCGCAGGTTACGTCATGTGGTTACCGCGCCGTTTCCACGATCTCGCGCGCCTCCTCCTTGGTGCCCGCCGCAGGTGAGGAACCGGCGAGCGGCTTGCGTGCGGATTCCTTGGTCAAGTAGATCGCCACCGCACCGATCGCCCCGGCGATGATCAGGTAATAGCCGGGCCAGTTCAGGTCTCCGGTCGCCGAGATCAGGCTGGCGGTCACGACCGATGTGGTGCCGCCGAACAGTGACACCGCGATGTTGAACGCGATGGACAGCGCGCCGGCCCGCACCTTGGTGGGGAACAGCGCAGGCAACGTCGAGGGCATCGTGGCGGAGAAGCAGACCAGCATCAGCCCCATGATCAGCAGGCCGAAGAAGATGGAGGTCGCGCTGCCCGCCCTGATCAGTAGGATCGAAGGGATCGACAGCACGATCAGGGCGACAGAGGCGGTGAAGATGATGGGGCGCCGCCCGATCCGGTCCGAGAGCCGCCCCAGGAACGTGACTACCACCATCAGCACCGCCAGCACCACGATCTGCAGGATCTGCGAGGTGGTGTCGGAAACGCCGCCGCCGGTGGCCTTCCCGGTCACGTAGGTCGGCATGTAGGAGGTGAGCATGTAGTTGGTCACATTCCACACCAGCACCAGCCCGCCGCAGACCAGCATCGCGGGCCACAACTTCAGGATGTCGCGGAACTCGGTGGACGCCTTCTGCTCCTTCTCCCTCGCATCGGCCTGCTCGGCCAGCTTGAGGTAGGCGGGGGTGTCCTCCAGCCTCAGCCGCAGGTACAGCCCGACGATGCCCAGTGGCAACGCCACGAAGAACGGGATGCGCCAACCCCAGGACAGCAGCGTCGGCTCCGGCATCACGCTGGTGATCACCGTGACGATGACGGCGCCCATGACGTAACCGGTGAGCGTTCCGAACTCCAGCCAGCTCCCGAGGAAGCCACGGCGCTTGTCCGGCGCGTACTCGGCTATGAAGGTCATGGCATTGCCGTACTCCCCGCCTGTGGAGAACCCCTGCACCAGTCGTGCCAGCAGCACCAGTAGCGGCGCGATGACGCCGATGGAGTGGTAGCTGGGGATGACACCGATACAGAAGGTGCCCAGCGCCATCAGGATCATGGTGGTGGAGAGCACCTTGTTGCGGCCGATGCGGTCAGCGAGCGGCCCGAAGAACAGGCCACCGAACGGCCGGACCAGGAACGCCACCGCGAACAGCCCGAGCGTCGCGATTGTGCCGATGTTCTTCGGCAGCCCGGAGAAGAACACCTGCCTGATGGTGTCCTCGAAGTACGCGTAGACGCCGAAGTCGTACCATTCGGTGACGTTCCCGATCGCGGCAGCGCCGATCGCGCGCCGGATTACTCCGGGCTCGGTTACGGTGATGTCCTCGACGGTTAGCGGTCGCTTCGATGCTCCTGACCTGCTCGAATCTGGCCCGGCGACGGCTCCCAACGTCCTCGGCGTCCATCCGGTCAGTACATGACCCGGGAGACCATAGTGGCTGACCTTGTCGGAACCCGCGCGTCGTGTGACGTCGATCGCTACTTGCCAACGGATGGCATAACGCGCGTCACATCTGGCACACTCGATGGTGCGACATCCTCTCCGCGTACTTGCGAGCCACGCTATGGCACTTACCGCCGATGAACAGCGACAACTCCGGGAGATCGGTGGCGAACTCGCCGCCGATGATCCGAAGCTGGTCAACCAGCTCAGCCGGATGGCGCCCTACAGCATGGAGTCGCGGGATATGGCTATCGGCGCGCTCGCGGTGCTCGCCGTTGGTAGCGGCATGTTCTTTCTGCTGGGTACCGCATACGGCCGTCCGCTGTGCACGCTCGCCGGGGCGCTCTGCGCGGCCGCGGCGCTCATCGGGACGGGCGGCTGGTGGCTGGCCCACCGCACCCGCCGCCACCGCATGGCGATCAGGACGGGTCCGAACCACGAATCGCCGCCCACCACAGGCCGAGCGCGGCCGTGATGACGGTGGCGGCCAGCCACCCTGAGAAGCCGCTCCCGTCAAGGAACGCCCAGAACAGCCCGACAAGGGGTGCCGGGATCAGCAACGCGGCGTCCACCCGGAACTGGCGGCGCAACCTCGCGGCGAGTACGGCCTGCTCGTCGGAGAACGCATCGGGGTCGGTCGGATTATCGCCGCGCCTGCCTCGCGGTTCGCTGCCGGTGACCCTGCCGGACGGGTAGAGCCTGGCGCCGTTGACCTCCGCGGCAACCAGTCGGTCGCCGCGGGGATCGCCGTAGAGCAACACGGTGCATGGCGCGGGCAGGGTGATGAGTTCCGGCTCGAAGTACACCGGGAGCCACCGTCGCGGTTCGTTCTCGGTTTCCAGCCAGGATCGGGTGATCAGCCCGCGCTGGATCCGCACGCGCCTGACTCGAAACGGTCGCGGCTCGCGCCTTCTCAGCGATGTCCTGCTCACCAGCAGCCAGGTCGATGTCAGCAGCACGATCAGCGCGACGAGACAGCCGAAGGTGATGCCGCTCTGCGCCCGGTCGGCGTAGGCGAGGACGTCGGCGCCGGGAACGATCGCGCCCGTGGGGTCGGCGGGGTCGTAGGCGACTTCGGTCCTGGCATGCAGCGCCGGCGGATCGGTGGCCAGCGTCACCTGGGCCGTGGCCTGCCGCCCGCCGGGCAGCCTCCAGGTCACCGTGACGGTGTCGCCGCTGACCCCGGAGATCGTGCCGTGCGCGCGTGCCGACAGTGGCGCCAGTTCCGCCGTCGCCGATCCATAGGAGACAACAGAGACCCCCACGACCCCGGCACAGACAGCCACCACCACCGCGGTCGTCGCCACGCCGTGCCGCACCGCCCGCACCCCCCACCGTGAGTACTTTCGACGGCTATAGCCGTCGAAAGTACTCACGGGTGCTGGCCTGGGGTTACTTCGTCCAGCCAACCTTGGTCCAGTCTGGGTCGGCGAAGCCGAACGCGCCGTAGTTGGCGAGACCCTTCTTCACTGCCCAGCAGTCCGGGCGTTGATACAGGGGCAGCGAGAACCCTTCCTTGGAGACCGCCTTGTCGGCCTGGTTGGCGATGTGCGTGCGCTCGGCGTCGTCGAGGGTGCCGTTCGCCTTGGCGAGCAGCTTGCCGATGCCCTCAGTGTCCGGGATACGCCCGAAGTTCTGCTGCGTGTTCTTCGGGTCGAAGTCGTAGATCGAGGGTGAGCTACTGATCGGCCATGGTGTGCCGATCCAACTTTGGTTCGCCAGGTCGAAGTTCCCTGTGGTGAGGAACTTGGGGCCCCAGGCATTCGGGTCGACCGCATTCGGGGTGATCTGCACGCCGATCTTCGCGAGCTGGTTCTGGATCTTCTGCATCTCGGTGGCGGACACCGGGGTGTTGGCAGGGATCATGAAGGTCAGGTTGAGCTTCTTGCCGTCCTTCTCCCTGACCTTCTTACCGGCCTGGAGCTTCCAGCCTGCCGCGTCGAGCGCCTTCTTGGCGGCAGCGGGGTCGTAGCTGTAGAGCGTGCCGTGGTCCTGGTAGCCCTTCTCGCCCTGCACGAAGAAGTGGTTGTTCAGCGGCTTGATGTCCGGGACCATAGGGCCGAGCGTGGCCTTCCCGACGTCCTTACGGTCGATGCCCTGCATCACGGCCAACCGAACGTTCGGATCCGCCAGCGGGGTACCCGGCTTTCCGCTGAAGTCCAGTACCCGCCAGTCCCGGGAGAGTGCCTTGCGCACGTCGGCGTTCTGCAGGCCCTTCATAGTTTGGTAGGTCGCCACATCGGTGCCGATGTCGATCGCGTCGATGGCGCCGCTCTGGAATGCCTGGGGCTGCGATGCCTGATCGACCACGCGGAAGATTACGGTGTCCAGCTTCGGCTTCGGACCCCACCAGTTCGGGTCGCGTTCCAGCGTGAGGGTCTGCGCGGTCGGGTCGATCTTCTTGACCTTGAACGGGCCCGCGGTGACCGGGATCTTGTTGATCCAGCCCTTGTTGAACTTCTCAGGCGTATCGATCTGGGACGCGGGATAGAGGAAGTTCATCAGCCCCTTCCACTCCGCGTACGGCTTGCTGAAGACGATCTTGACGTCCTTATCGTCGGTGCCTCGGGTGACGCTCTTGATGGCGTCCCAGCCTTGCGTGCCTCCCGGCTGGTACGCGGGATTCTTGCCGTTGTTCGCTTTCCAGCCTGCCTCGAAGTCCTTCCAGGTGATCGGGGTACCGTCCGACCACATTGCCTTCTTATTGATCTTGAAGTCTACGGTTTGCGGCTTCTTGGAGACCAGTTTCGCCGATTCGAGCAGGTTCTTGTTCATTGTGACGCCGCCGTCCGCGGTGCCCAGGAATGGCGTCTGCAGTAGTGCCTGGTCGATCCTGCTGTTGTCGTCGCTCAGACCGTTCACCTGCTCGAAGTTGAACTGCTCCGGCCAGCCGGTGATCGCGACTGTCAGGGTGCCGCCGTCCTTGAGCTTGCTGACGGGCCGGGCGTTGATCTGCTGGCTGCCCGCGTTGTGCGCCTGCGCGCTGCCACCACTGCCACTTCCCGAACCACCACCGCAGCCGGAGAGAATGAGTGCTCCCGCCGTGAGTGGCGCGAGGAGCAGCGCCGTGCGGCGTCCTGCTCTTACCATGGGAAACTCCTTACCTTGCTTTCTCGGTTGGGTAGTGACAGGCGAACTCGTGATCGGTGCCGTCCGGCTCACGCAAGGGTTCCTGCTCGACACAGCGACCCTTCCGCTGCTCCGGCAATGCCGCGAAGGTGAAGCAGCGGGTGCGGAAGCGGCAGCCGGATGGCGGGTTCGCCGGGCTGGGGATGTCCCCGGTGAGAATGATGCGTTCCTTGGCCCGTTCGGCGTCAGGGTCGGGGATCGGGATGGCGGATAGCAGTGCCTGGGTGTAGGGATGCCTCGGGTCGCGGAACACCGTTGCGACC
>JBOHEL010000156.1:0-9846 GCA_050700995.1 Sciscionella sp.
CGGTCACAATCACACATTCCGGGCATCCTCCAGGTGCATAGCTGCCAGCCGAATTGCCACTCCGGCCTCCGGTCCGCATCGCGATAACGCTGGCATGGGACCGCGACAGCCGAGTTTCACCGCCCGCGGGCGGTGAACTCGTGGACGTGGCCAGACATACCCTTCTGGCCCCTTCCTGCTCCAACGTCGTAGGTAGGATGATGGGGCATAACCCTGAACCGGACCGGGGAAGAGGTGTTCGTGCCTATGACCAGCGCTACCGTTGTGTTGATTCTCGCCGCCATCGCGGTGGTCTTCGGCGTGATGAAAAAACACAATCACGGCTGGGTCGCCTTCGCCGCGATCGTGCTGGGCATCTCGCTCATGCACTCGGCCGTCGCCGCCCCTGCCAATGCCTTCCTGGCCGCGCTGGTCGGTTTCATCAGAAGCCTGCTGCGTACGATTGGCCTGCCCGTCTGATCCCTCGACGGCGTGCGACGTACAGCTCACCTGCCATCACGACTGGAAGCCCGGAATGTATCACTTTGGGCCGTCTGCGTTGAACATGCACTGGACCTGACGGCCGGTACGTTGCGCGGAGCTAGTATGTCCTGCTGGGTGAGGAGATCTCGGTGAGAGGGTCTAGCGTGGGCGCGATAGGAAATGACACGGCCGAGTCGGGCGCGGATAGTTGCCGCGCTGCGTCGACAGGACCCCGTCGCCACCGCCGTCTATACGCGCTCCGAGAGTGTGCCCGCCTGCGCGGTGGCCGCTTGCAGGTCGCCACGATGGCGGCGATAACGCTGTTGACCGGCCTGAGCGTGTGGGTCGTCGCTGGCTTGCCTGCGGGCGGGCGTCCAACAATACAACTAGCTGCCGCAGCCGCCGGGCAATCGAGGCAATCGGCCGAGGGTGTCGGCGCCGCCACAAGCGCCGATACGCTGGTGCCGAATAAGTGCCCTGTCCAGGCCACGGCATGTGTGGACACCAGGTTGCGGCTTGCTTGGCTGCAGCACGACGGCGCGCCCTTTTACGGCCCAGTACCCATCATGCCGGGGACACCAGGGCCCGACAACGCGGTGGCCACACCCGTAGGGATCTTTCACGTCCAGTGGAAAAACGCCCACCAGGTAAGCACCGAGTTCAACGAGCCGATGCCCAATGCGGTGTTCTTCGCTCCCGGCGGGATCGCCTTCCATGAAGGCTCACTGGTCTCCAGCTCACACGGGTGCGTACACCTCTCGCTTGCAGCCTCGGCATTCTTCTACGCCCACCTCCCACGTGGCGCCGAAGTCGCGGTTTTTCGATCCTGACCGCACCGAACGGCCTCGGCGTTCGCGGCACATCGAACCTCCCCATGGCCGGTGCCGGGCCTGGTGTGCACCTGAAACCTGTATACGTACTCGACGCAGCCGTGGTTGGGCTTGCGCGATCTGTCTCATGACGAAATGTTTGGTAAACTTACCTTCACGAAAGGTTAGTTACGAATTACCGTTCATTATTATTGGGCAAACGAGACATGACGCTATAGTATGTTCATACTGCCGCCGACTGCGTTGGCCAAAGTGCGTGTGTCCGCGCTCCTGCGCTAAGAGCACTTGCGAGTACATTTGGGACTAGCCAGACAATTACTCAGACAGCGCTCGATGCTGATCGCAATAACCTGACCTGATACGACGGTTTTCACCCGATTGGCGCATCGAAGCAGCCTAATTCCCTAAAACGGACACCCTCGTAATCTCAGAATCTTCAACATCCCAGCTCCGTGGGGGTTTGAGGTTTCCCGCAACGTTGTTCGACGCGTGCGAATGACGGACTGTACCGATCTAGGGGCACTAGACAAGTTGACGCGCACCACTTAATACTGACTACTTCATACGGTATGCAGTCGCGCGGAGGTCGTCTCGTCGGGCTGGCGTACCGGGTCGCCGTTGAAAGCCCGATTGGCGGCAAGCCACGCGAGGAGGCGAGGAAGCGTGACAGTTAACGCATCTACGACCTATCAGGAGATAGTCAACCCAACCACTGGACGCATGTTCCGTGTCGGGGAAACCCCCAAACAACTGCTCGGTTATCCGCGGTGGGTCGTGATCATGGCGGCATGGTTCGCGATGTGCCTGGCCGGTGTCCTCGAATATACCTGGGGTGCGCTCAGCGGTTCGCTCGCATCGGCGCACCACTGGGGTTCGGCGCCGGTGTATTGGTTGTTCTCCATCTACATCGTCTTTGAGTCTTTCGTCCAAATCGGTACGGGTATGCTCCGCTCGAAAGGTGTGCTCCCCGTGCGCTACGCGGTGATCGCCGGCGGGATCGTCTGTGGAATCGTGAGCTACGGCATCACCGCCTACTCGTCGAGCATCTGGACCGCTTATCTCGGTTACGCCGTGCTCGGCGGGATCGGCTCCGGGATGGTGTACTCCAGCTGCATCAACATCGTCGCCAAGTGGTATCCGGACAAGAAGGGCTGGCGCACTGGGTTCGTCAACGGCGGTTGGGCCTACGGGGCCGTACCGTTCATCCTTGCCGTCGGTGGCTTCAGCACTGCAGGGGGCGTGGGTGAGCTGTCTCCGACAGCCGTAAGGACCTTTATCCTTGTGCAGGGCGTCATCATGACCGTCGGCATCTTCATCGCAGGCATGTTCATGAAGGACCCGCCAAACAGCTGGTGGCCGGAACATGTGGATCCACTCAACTGGGCAAAGAACAAGCGCACCGCCCGGGACCTCGCCAGCAACCCACCCGCGCTGGGTCACTACACCCTGCGGGAGATGTGGAACACGCCGCAAGCCAAGTGGCTCTGCGCCCAGCACGCTCTCTACGTCGGCTGCGGGCTTTTCGGTGTGGCCTACTACTATGCCTTCGGCACCGCCATGCACCTCGGCGCGTTCGCGGTGGTAGGCGGGGTAGCGGGCTTCGCATTATGCGACGGTATAGCACGTCCCTTCTATGGCTGGCTCTCCGAATACATAGGGCGTAGGCGCACCATGGCCTACGCATACACTGGGAACGTAATCTTCCAGATCCTGACGCTCATCGCCGGGTTTACCCACCAGGGAGTGCTCTTCGCGATTTGTGCAGTCATTTCCGGAGGGTTGGCCGGAGCGAACTTCCCCATGACAGCCGCGACAGTGTCGGACTACTATGGGGAGAACAACAATGCAATCAACTACGGCTCGGTCTACGCATGGAAAGCACTCGGTGGAAGCTTCGCAGGAGGACTGGCCGCGCTGGTCATGACGGGCACGCTCTACGGTCACGCCCAGTTCCACTGGGTTCAAGGCTTCCTGTTCGGAGCGGCACTCGGCGCCCTCGCCGCGATCGTCGTGTACTTCAAGTGCAAGCCGCCCACGCTCGCACAACGAGATGCCGCGGTAGCTAAAACCCGTGCGGCAGCGGAACAACGCAACAACAAGATCACCCAACCAGCTATGTGACCACGCCCAGGGGTCACATAGGCCGGGCTCGCGTCGGGTGGTCACTTCAGAGGTGCCGCAGGTGCAATGACCTCCACCCACGGCATCACCACCACCCGACGCGACGCTCGGCACCGAGGCCGTTCGTGCGGCGACCGCCACGGGAGTGTTCTCAGATCCGACCAGGCGCCGTCCAGGGCAGATCATCGATGCGCTCAGTGTGCGACCAGCGATGTCCGATTCAGGGGGTTGTGCTGATGGCCGGTATATGTGGATGTGCTGCCGCGTGGGCGGCGTGACCGCAGCCTGCCTAGGATCGTCGCGTGGCGTGGGCGCACTTGCTAGTGGTGGAAGACGATCCGGATATCGGTGTGGAGTTGGAACGGGCGCTGCGCGGTCACGGGTACACCGTTGACTGGGTAGTGACGGCGGCTGATGCTGAGCGTGCGGCGCTGGCGCGGGCACCCGCGCTGATCCTGCTGGATCTGGGATTGCCGGATCGCGACGGTGTCGAATTGTGCCGCCTGTTGCGCCCGCAGTTGGCTGACACCGTGATCGTGGTGCTGACCGCACGTGCGGAGGAGTTCGAAGTCGTGGTCGCCCTCGATGCAGGGGCTGATGATTACCTGACCAAGCCGGTCCGGCTGACTGAATTGCTCGCCAGATTGCGCGCACATCTGCGCAGGCAGCCCGCAGCCGCGGGCACGCCGACCGTCACCGTTGGCCCGCTGCAGGTGGACCCCCACGCGCGTCGCGCCTGGGTCCGCGATCAGGAGCTAGCCTTGCGGCCTAAGGAGTTCGACCTGCTTGTAGCTCTCGTGCAGCGGGTGGGCGAGATGGTCAGCCGTGAGGAGTTGATGGCGTCGGTGTGGGACGAACACTGGTTCGGGCCGACCAAGACGTTGGACGTACACGTGTCGGCATTGCGGCGCAAGCTCACCGAACTCAGTGGTGATCCGCACTGCATCACTACCGTACGGGGCCATGGCTACCGCTACGAGCGGGAAGGCTGATCCGCCTCGGCATCCGCCACCGGCAACAGTATGCTGAACACGGCATGCGGGGCGGTCCGACGGACGATCAGCCGACCGCCCTCTGCCTCGGCGAGCGAGCGCGCCAGTGCCAACCCGATCCCGTGCGACCGTGACCCGTCCTGCCTTCGATGGAAAATCGCTTCCGAATCCCCGGAGATCCCGCGGCCCTGATCCGAGACATCGATCTGGACACCACCGCCGAGGTCACGCACTTCGATCAGCGCCGTGCCACGCCCATGGGTCAACGCGTTGCCGACGAGCACATCCATCACCTGGCGAATCGCGGGCTCCGACGCGGCGACCTCCGGTATGTCGGGCTCGATCGCGAGGCGCAGCTGCCTGCCGCGGTCGGTGAACGCGCCATGCCAGTGCCCCCTGGCCGTGGTCACAAGGGCGGACAGGGAGATCAGCTCGCGACGCGGATGGGTGTCCCTGGCCAGCCGTAGCACATCATTGATGGTGTTCTCGAGCTGACGCGCGCGCCGGATGGCGGCCAGTGCCGCCATATGCAGGTCTGCGTCCTCTCGGGAGGTAGCGGATTCCAGACCGAGCAGCAGCGCGGTTAGCGGGGTGCGCAGCTGGTGGGAGACATGGGTACTGAATGCGCGCTCGCGCTCCAGCAGGTCAGCGAGCCGTTGCCCGGTGGAGTCGAGGGCGGCGCCGACCGCGTCGGCCTCGACAATGCCCGATCGGGTATTGCGGACGGTGAAATCACCCGAGCCGAGTGCCTCGGCGGATCTTGTGAGGGTCTCTAGCGGTCGCGCGATCCTGCCGGCCTGACGGCGAGCCAGCAGCGCGGCAAGGCCGATCACCAGGACGGCGAGCCCAGCCATGATCGCCCATGCGCTAAGGACCTGATCCGTCACCAGGTCGTTGGAGATCGCCGCTCGTACCGTTGCGACCACGCGCTGATTCGCGGGGACCGGGGCGGACACGGCGAGGGCGGAGTTCTCGACCAGCTCGTGCAGGTCCCCATCGCGTGCTTCGGCAGCCAGCGTGGACACCGCGGGGCCATGCCCACGCAAGCGGCGCCCATCGATGGTGTAGACGCCAAGCGTGATGCCTTTCGTCAGGTTCTGCGGCACCCTGATGATGCCGCCGGTGGTGGCGATCGTGTCAGGTACGACGGCGGCGAATTGTGCGGCGTCGCGTTGCAAGGTCGTGATGGTCTCCGCCCGGTATGCCCGGTGTATCACAATGCCGAGCGGTATCGCGAACAGCAGCATCGCCAGCGCTGTGATCGCCACGATCGAGCTGCGGACACGGGTACGCAATGGCCGAGTCCGTGGTTTGCTGGCTCGTGCGTTCGTGGTCACTCCTGCCACCGGTGGGAAATCTACACACATAGTGGCCTACGGACGTGCCGCCGCGAGTATCCGCTCGCGCACACCGCCCCAAGGCTCATCACCGGCACCGCGGTCACGCAGGCAGAACGAGTCCACGGCGGTGACTCCGAGCGTGCTCGCACGCGCCCACCGCACGTCGAGCCCGCAATCCTCGATAGCAGCGGCGACCCGGTATAGCAGGCCGATGCGGTCGGGAGCGCGCAGTTCAAGCACGGTGCCCCCGCTGGCCTCACCGGCGACCCAGCGGGCATGCGACGGCGCCTGCGCGGTGCCTGCGCGGTGGTAGTCACGTTCCTTCGCGGCGATCTTCTCGGCCAGCGGGAACCGGCCCCGCAGCGTCAACGCGAACCGTTCCTGCAGCAGCGCGGTATCCGGCGGGGACCCGAAACGCGGCGATACGGTGAACACCCCGACCGTCGCGCCCCGATATTCCCGCACGCTGGCGGTGTGCACCTCGAGCGAATGCAGCGCCAGCACTCCGGCTGCAGCCGCGAGCACCCCTGATCGCTGCGCGGCCACCACGGTCACCACCGTCGCGTCAGAGCCCGTGGCCAGCAGCAGATCGGGCCGCCCATTGCTCGCCGCTCGCGCCGCCATGGTGCGCTCACGCTCGCTCAGCGGCTCCGGCTCGGGCTGCGTGGTGCCCGTCATCGCGGCGGTGCAGCGGTACACCAGATCCGCGATCAGCTCGGCCTGCCAGCCCGTCCACACGCCAGGCCCGGTGGCCCTGGCGTCTGCCTCCGCCAGCGCCTGTAACAGTTCGAGACGGACCGGATCGCCCCGAAGGGTGGCGACCACCCGCTGCACGGTGACGGGGTCAGCCACGTCTCGCCTGGTAGCGGTGTGCGGCAACAGCAGGTGGTGGCGGACAAGTGCCGCGAGCACAGCGACGTCGGACTCGGGCAGCCCGAGCCGCTCCCCTATCGACGCCGCCAGGCGCGCGCCGACCACCGAGTGATCCCCTGCAGCGCCCTTGCCGATGTCATGCAGCAGCGCGGCAAGCAGCAACAGGTCGGGCCTGGACACAGTGGTCGAGAGCGCTGCGGCGGCAACGCAGCTGCGCACCAGGTGGCGGTCGACCGACCAGTGGTGCACCGGGGCGCGGGGCGGCAGGTCGCGTACCCGATCCCACTCGGGGAACAGCCCTCCCCACAATCCGGTCCTGTCCATCGCCTCGACCACGTCAACCAGGCCCGGCCCGGAACCCAGCAGCGCGATCAGCTCATCGCGCAGTGCGGCGGGCCACGGTCCAGGCGGCATCACCGACCGGCCGGCCAAGCCGCGCAGCGTGGCATCACCGATGGGCCGCTGGACGGTTGCGGCTGCCGCGGCCACCCGCAACACCAGCGCAGGGTCGGCCCCGGGGTCCGCGTCGCGAGCGAGCACCACCTCCTGCGCGGCACCGCTGCCGTGCAGCACCACGCCGTCGTCAAGCGGGCGCCTGCTCACCCGTGACGAACCGCGCACGGGGCGGGCACCGCGCAACGCGGTACTCATCGCGTACACCACCGTGCGCCCCGCCCGTGACAGCGACTTGGCCAGCTCGAACTTGTCCGACATCCGTAACGCGACCGCGACCTCGTCGCCGTCCTGGGCTCGCAGCACGTCCCGCGCCCGACCGGCGAGCAGGTGCAGTTGGGTGCGGGTGTCCGAGAGCAGCGAGTTCGCGGCGACCACCTGCGGCCCCGGCCGGTTGACCAGCTGCGCGAGGGCCAGTGCCCGCAGCAACTGCACGTCCCGCTGACCACCGTGGCCGCTCTTCAGGTCCGGTTCGGCCTGCTGTGCCACCTCGCCGCCGCGCGCCCATCGCTGCTCCGCCAGCTCGGCGACCTCATCGAAGCGGCGGCGGGCGATCGACCGCCAGCGCGCCCGCGCCGCGTCGGCCAGCTCGACCGAGAAGCGCTCGTCGCCCGCGATGTGGCGAACTTCCAGCAGGCCGAGCATCACCCGCAGATCCGCCTCCGCCACCGACAGCGCCTCCGCAGGCGTGCGCACCGCGTGATCCAGTTCGGTGCCGGAGTTCCACAGCGGGTACCACAGCCGCTCCGCCAGTTCGCCAACCTCGGTGCCGCGCCGATGGATCAGCACAAGGTCGAGGTCGGAGTGGGGCAGCAGTTCACCGCGGCCCAACGCCCCCACCGCGATCAGCGCGGCGGGCCGCTCGTCGATACCGCAGCGCCGGGCATGCTCGGCAAGCGAGCGCCGGAACATCTCGCCGAGCAGTTCACGCAGCACCTCCGGGCGGTGCCCACCGGAATCGGCCAGCAACAATCGCTTGCGCGCGGCCAGTGCGAGCGCGACATCCTTGCCAGGATCACAGCGCATCGGCGCCGCGCTCACCGGTGCGCACCCGCACGACAGTGTCCACAGGGGTCACCCACACCTTGCCGTCCCCGATCTTCCCGGTACGCGCCGCCTTGACGACGGCGTCGAGCACGGCGTCAACACCGTCGTCGGCGACCAGTACCTCGACCCTGACCTTGGGCATGAAGTCCACCGAGTACTCCGCGCCCCGGTAGACCTCGGTATGACCTTTCTGCCTGCCGTACCCGGAAACCTCACTGACCGTCATACCGAGCAGGCCGACGGTCTCCAGCGACGCCTTCACGTCGTCGAGCGTGAACGGTTTGATGATCGCGGTGACCAGTTTCACGTGGTGCTCCCCTCCGTCGCGGCTTTACCCAGCAAGGCATGCAGTGCGCCTTCCCTGTGGCGCGTGCCACCGATGCCGCCGAACTGGTACGCGGTCTCGGCGTGCTCAGCCTCGTCGATGCCTCGCAGTTCCGCCTCGTGCGGCAGCCGGAACCCGACCGTTTTGTTCACCAGCCACCCGAGTAGGAAGCTGAGCACGAAGGAGTACCCCAGCACCGTGACCGCGCCGAGGGCCTGCCGCCAGAGCTGGTCGAGCCCGCCGCCGTAGAACAGCCCGTTCACGCCCGCTGGCGCCAGCGCGGAGGCGAAAAACCCGATGAGCACGGTGCCCGAGAGCCCACCGACCAGGTGCACGCCAACCACATCGAGCGAGTCGTCGAAGCCGAGCCGATACTTCAATCCGATAGCCACCGCGCACAACGCCCCGGTGATCGCGCCGACGGCGATGGCGCCGATCGGGGTCACCGACGAGCAGGCAGGTGTGATCGCCACCAGTCCCGCGACCACTCCCGACGCCGCGCCGAGGGTGGTCGCGTGCCCGTCGCGCACACGCTCGACGAGCAGCCACGCCAGCATCGCGGTGCACGTCGCCACCATGGTGTTGACGAACGTGACCCCGGCCGTGGTGTTCGCGGCCAGTGCGGAACCGGCGTTGAATCCGAACCAGCCGAACCACAACAGGCCCGCACCGAGCATTACCAGCGGCAAGTTGTGCGGTTTCATCGGATCACGTCGCCAGCCCGCCCGCTTGCCGAGCACCAGCGCGAGTGCGAGGCCCGCGGCACCCGCGTTGATGTGCACCGCCGTGCCGCCCGCGAAGTCGATCACCCCGAGCCGGTGCACCAACCATCCGCTGCCAGTGTCAAAAACCCAGTGCGCCACCGGGAAGTACACGATCGTCGCCCACAGCCCTGCGAACAGTAGCCACGGCCCGAACCGCGCCCTGTCCGCGATGGCACCGGAGACCAGTGCCACCGTGATGATCGCGAACATCGCCTGAAAGGCGACGAATACCGTGGTCGGGATGGTTCCCGCCAATGAATGCGCACCGAGCAGGGTGGATAGGCCGAGAAACTGGTTCGGTGCGCCGAGCAGCCCGGCACCGACGTCGTCACCGAACGCCACCGAATACCCGTAAAGCACCCACAGCACGCCGACAACGCCCATCGCGCCGATGCTCATCATCAGCATGTTCAGCACGCTCTTGGTGCGCACCATCCCGCCGTAGAAGAACGCCAGCCCTGGCGTCATCAACAGCACGAGCGCAGCGGAGACCAACATCCACGCCGTGTCCCCGGAGTTCATCGTGGCCCCTTCCGCCGCGAACCTGTCGAGGGGAAAGCTTGCTTGCGGGATGTTTCGCGGGGTGCGCACTCACGTTTCGAGAATGTGAACTCAACCGACGTCCGGTCGTTTCGGCGC
>JBOHEL010000157.1:0-9781 GCA_050700995.1 Sciscionella sp.
GCCTCCGCCGCCCGCTCCCCTTCCCTGGCCTGCCGCTCCCACACGCTGCGCTTGGCGACCGCGCGCCCGAACAGCAATGCCGTCGGCACCGTCACCACAGCCGAGAGCACGCACACCAGCAGCGTGGTAGTCAGTATCGGGTTGAACATGAAGCCGCTGACCGCAAGCACCCCTGCGACCTCCGCCAGCAGCGGGATCAGCACCAGCACCGCCATCACGGTCCTCAGCGAGCGGCCACGCAGCAGATACAGCAGTAGCGCGCCAAGCACCACCACCGGAAGCGAGAACAGTATCGCCCACGGCGCGATGTGTAGCGCGTTAATCCACATGGGAACCGGCAGGGTCGTAGCGGTAACCGACTCCCCACACCGTGGCGATCCGCGACGGCCGCGCCGGATCGGGCTCGATCTTCTCCCGCAGGCGCCGCACGTGCACGGTCACTGTGGACTGATCGCCGAAGTCCCAGGCCCATACCTGTTCGAGCAACTCGGCTCGGCTGTAGGCCTTGCCCTGGTGGGAAAGGAAGAACGCCAGCAACTCGAATTCGCGTGTCGTCAACGAAAGTTGAGAATCGTCGAGCGTCGCCGAGCGTGCTTCGGTATCCAGCACAAGGCCGCCCTCGGCCAGTACGCCACCGCCCGCCGAAGGTGTCGTCCTGCGTAGTACCGAGGCCACCCGCAAGGCGAGCTCGCGTGGCGAGAACGGCTTGGCGACGTAGTCGTCAGCGCCCAGTTGCAGGCCCGCGATCCGGTCCTGCTCTTCACCACGCGCCGTCAACATGATCACCGGTACCGCGCTTCGGGCCCGCAACCTCCGGCAGACTTCGAGTCCATCGATGCCGGGCAGCATCAGATCGAGTACCACCAGGTTCACCCGCAGTTGCTCCGCCAGCCTCAGCCCGGTCTCGCCATCCGCCGCAATACGAACCTGGTATCCGGCGTTCTCCAGGTAGCGGCGTACTACATCGGCGACGGTCGCGTCGTCGTCGACGATCAGCACCGTGGAGACGGCGGTGGGCACATCGGAAACCTAACACCACCGGCTGCCCTCACGTAGCCGCGCCGGAATGCGTCAGCACTCCGTAATAACTGCCGTTATGATTCGGTAATGCGGGAAGGGGTTTCGGGGGTTGGGGGTCTTGAAGACACCTAAACCTTGCGCACCCTCGGTGGTCAGAGTTTGATGATCCGCAGCCCAGGCGTGCTGTCGTAGTCGCTGTCTTGGGTGGCGACCGGCAGTTCGTACGCGATGGCGGTCGCGGCGATCCAGGAGTCGTTGACCGGCATTCTCTGACCGGCATCTCGCAGTGCGAGCCGCAGTTCCGCCCAGGCATCCGCGACATCGTCACCGATGGGAAGCGGGTCGAGTGCCAGCACATCACCGAGCGTCCGCAGGCGTTGCGCCCTAATATGGGCGTCGGTTGCCGCGAGCAGCCCTAACTTGAGCTCTCCGACAGTGACTACCGACACCGCGAGATCAGCAGGCGCCTGCGACGACGAGAACCGTTGTTGCTCCGTGCCGATGAACAGTGAGGTGTCTGCCAGCGCGCGAGTGGTCACCGGCGTGCCGCCTTTTCCCACGGGTCCCGCATGTCGTCGGTGTCCTCCGGCAGCAGCTCACGCAGTTCCCCTGCCAGAGCGGCATCGGCCTGGTGCGCCAGAACCTCCTGCCACGGCAGGAATCGTGACCGCCTCGGCAGCGGGACGATCTGAGCGACCGCGCGCCCGCTCACGGTCACCGTCACTTCCTCGCCTGTTTCGACACGCCGCAGCACCTCGCTGGTGTGGTTGCGCAGCTCGCGAAGCGCTATCTCGTTCATACCACGATCGTAGCACAACAGCTACGCCCAGCGCCTCGCCTCGGACCGGGTGTTCCGGCGCCGAAACGCTATTACTGTGGGTGAGGGCAGCCGCTCCGGCAGGGTCCCCGGCGGGCGGAACTTGTCGTACCCGGCCGTATCCTGGATGGGAGGCCCCTCCCGGTCGCTCGTCCTAGGCAGGGGTATGTCTTGCGTTCGTACCGAGGGGACTGCCCGTGACGCTGTCCGGCCTGTTGACCGCCGTCCTGCCCGATCAAGCACTGCGCGCCGTTGCCGATGCCGCCGGTGCGACCTCGCTGCAACTGCAAGGCCCTGCCGCTGGCCGGCCGCTCGTGGTCTCCGCACTGGCCGCGCCGCGCGCCGCGGGTGGTGCCGGTCGCGGTGTGCTCGCGGTAACCGCCACCGAGCGGGAGGCCGAGGAACTCGGCGCGGTGCTCGACGATCTGCTCTCGCCTACGCAGGTCGCGGTGTTCCCGTCATGGGAGACGCTGCCGCACGAGAAGCTGTCACCGCGTGCCGACACCGTGGGCGCCAGGCTCGCGGTGCTGCACCGGCTGGCGCATCCCGGTGACGAGCCGTTGCGAGTAGTGGTTGCCACCGTGCGCAGCCTGATTCAACCGATGGCGCCGGGGCTCGGGGAGCTGTCGCCGGTACGGCTGCGCGCGGGGGAGGACAGTGATTTCGAGGAGACGGTCGCGCGGCTTGCCGAGATCGCCTACTCGCGCGTTGACATGGTGGAGAAGCGCGGTGAGTTCGCGGT
This sequence comes from Sciscionella sp., assembly GCA_050700995.1. Lineage (GTDB taxonomy): Bacteria > Actinomycetota > Actinomycetes > Mycobacteriales > Pseudonocardiaceae > JBOHEL01. Next base: position 2,580 of record JBOHEL010000157.1, read on the forward strand.
ACGTGGTGGCATTGTCGACGTGTTCCCTGCCACCGCACAGCACCCGCTTCGGGTGGAGTTCTTCGGCGATGAGGTCACCGAGATCCGTGCGTTCTCGGTCGCCGATCAGCGGTCGGTGGCTGGCGAGGTCGCCGAGGTGACCGCGCCGCCGTGCCGGGAGCTGTTGCTCACCGAGGTGGTGCGGGAACGGGCCGCGAAGCTGGCCGCCGAGCACAGGGGTGATGCCGGGCTGGCGGAGATGCTGGACAAGCTGGCGTCGGGGATCCCGTGCGAGGGCATGGAAGCGCTGATCCCGGTGCTGTGCTCCGGCGATATGGAGATGCTCACCGATACGCTGCCCGTTGGCACCCACGTGATCCTCTGTGACCCGGAGAAGATCCGCGCCCGCGCACACGACCTGGTACGCACCGGTAACGAGTTCCTTGAAGCCTCGTGGATGGCGGCAGCTACCGGTGGCAGCGCGCCGATCGATCTCGGTTCCTCGGCCTACCGGGCGCTCGACGATGTCGTCAACCACGCCAGGACCAGCAACCGTCCATTGTGGATGTTCTCGCAGTTGACCACGGACGCCGAGGACGTGTTGCCGTTGGACCTGGCAGCGATGGAGGCCTACCGCGGCGATGTCGAGCGGGCGTTCACCGACCTGCGTGCGCACACCGTGTCCGGTGGCACCGCGGTACTCGTGGTGCCGGGCGCGGGTACCGCGACGCGCGCTGTCGAGCAGTTGCGCGAGGCCGACGTGCCCACTGTGCTAGCCGAACACGGGCTTCTCGAACAGCCCGCGCCAGGCATGGTCACCGTGGTGCGGGGCGCGCTGGAGGACGGCTTCAGCGCGCCAGGGATCGCCTATGTGGTGCTCACCGAGACCGACCTCACCGGCGGTCGCGGCGGAACTTCCACAAAGGATATGCGGCGGATGCCGTCGCGCAGGCGGAACGCCGTCGACCCACTCGCGTTGAAAGCGGGCGACCACGTGGTGCACGAGCAGCACGGCATCGGTCGCTATGTGGAGATGGTGCAGCGCACGGTCGCCGGAGCGACCAGGGAGTACCTGGTGCTGGAGTATGCCTCCAGCAAGCGGGGACATCCGGGCGACCGGCTCTTCGTGCCTACCGACCAGCTCGACGAGATCTCGCGGTACGTTGGCGGTGAGCTGCCGACCCTGAACAAGCTCGGCGGCTCGGACTGGAAGCAGACCAAAGCCAAGGCGCGTAAGGCGGTCAAGCAGATCGCGGCCGAGCTGGTACAGCTGTACGCTGCGCGGCAGTCCGCGCCAGGTCACGCGTTCGGCGCTGACACGCCGTGGCAGCGCGAGATGGAGGATGCCTTCCCGTTCACCGAGACACCCGACCAACTCGGCGCGATAGACGAGGTGAAGGCCGATATGCAGGCGCCGGTGCCGATGGATCGGGTGGTCTGCGGCGACGTCGGATACGGTAAGACCGAGATAGCGGTGCGTGCCGCGTTCAAGGCGGTGCAGGACGGCAAGCAGGTCGCGGTGCTTGTCCCGACGACGCTGCTCGCCCACCAGCACCTCAACACCTTCTTAGAGCGGATGAACGCGTTCCCCGTCACGATCAAGGGAATGTCGCGGTTCACCGACGCCGCGGAGTCCGAGCAGACGATCGCTGGGCTGGCCGACGGCGCCGTCGACATCGTGATCGGTACGCACCGGCTGCTGCAGGCCGGCGTGCGTTACAAAGATCTCGGCCTGGTGGTGGTGGACGAGGAGCAGCGTTTCGGTGTCGAGCACAAGGAACATATCAAGGCGCTACGTACCCATGTCGACGTATTGACCATGTCTGCGACGCCGATCCCGCGCACCCTGGAGATGAGCCTCGCGGGTATCAGGGAGATGTCCACGATCCTGACCCCGCCCGAGGAGCGCCACCCGATCCTGACTTACGTCGGCGCGTACGACGAGAAACACGTCTCAGCCACGATCCGGCGCGAGCTGTTGCGTGACGGGCAGGTCTTCTTCGTGCACAACCGGGTGTCCTCGATCGAGAAGGCAGCGCGGCGGTTGCGGGAACTCGTGCCTGAGGCGCGGATCGTCACCGCACACGGCCAGATGAACGAGGACCGGCTGGAAAAGGTCATCGACGGCTTCTGGCAGCGCGAGCACGACGTGCTGGTGTGCACCACCATCGTGGAGAGCGGGCTGGACATCTCGAACGCCAACACGCTGATCGTGGAGCGCGGCGACATGCTCGGACTCTCCCAGATGCACCAGCTGCGCGGGCGGGTCGGCCGCGGCAGGGAGCGCGGCTACGCGTACTTCCTTTACCCGCCCGAGAAACCGATCACCGAGACCGCGCACGACCGGCTCGCGACGATTGCGCAGAACACCGACTTCGGCGCGGGTATGGCGGTCGCGATGAAGGACCTGGAGATCCGAGGGGCGGGCAATATACTCGGAGCCGAGCAGTCTGGGCACATCGCGGGAGTCGGTTTCGACCTGTATGTGCGGTTGGTGGGAGAGGCTGTGCAGGCTTTCCGCAAGCATGCGGGCGCCCAACCGGCAGAGGCGGAGGAGGAACTGGCCGAAGTCAGGGTGGACCTCCCGATCGATGCGCATATCCCGCACGAGTATGTGCCGGGTGAGCGGCTCCGGCTGGAGGCGTATCGCAAGATCGCCGCGACTGTCGACGCCGCAGGGCTGGACGCGGTACGCGAGGAGATGACCGACCGCTACGGCGCGCCGCCGGCACCGGTGCAGCGGCTGCTCGCGGTCGCCGCGTTCCGGCAGCGCTGCCGGGAGGTCGACGTCACCGAAGTCGCGACCCAGGGGAACACGATCAGGTTCGCGCCGATCGAGCTGCGCGATTCGCAACTGGTGCGGCTGAAGCGGTTGTACCCCAAGGCGCAGTACAAGCCGGCGAGCCGGATCGTTTCGGTGCCACGGCCGACCGAGGGTGCTGCCGGGGGCCGCATCGGTGCGCCTGCGCTGCGGGACGGCGCACTGCTGGACTGGTGCGCCGAACTGCTCGGCGCGGTGATCGGCCAACCGGTCGCAGCGCGGGCCACAGCGGCTGTGAGAGGGTAGCGCGGTGATCTCGCGCACAACTTCCCGCACACTCGCCGTTCTCGCCGCCGCGCTGGCCGCGGTACTAGTCGCCGGTTGCGGTGCGGGCCCAAGCCAGGTCGGTGCCGCCGCGATCGTCGGCGACACCGTCATATCACTCGATCAGGTGCAGCAGCAGATCGACTCGGTACTGCGCAAGGAGCCAGCGGCCAAGCAGGCGCAGCAGCAACGCAAGTTCGACCTGGTGTCCAGGCAGATCGTCAGCCTGAAGGTGCGCCACGAACTGCTCAAGCAGGTTGCCGCCGCCCAGCATCTGCGAGGTGACCCGGCGAAGGCCGCTGCCACGTTGCAGGCCGCAGGCGGTGCGCGGAAGGCATCGAAGGGCACCGTATACGGGCCGGCCGGGATCACGCAGCAGCTCAACGACCAGCAGTTGCTCACCGAGCTTGCGCGCAAGCAACTGCCAGGGCTCGCGGTGACCTTCGACTTCATCGTCGCCGACGGTCCGAGCCAGGCCAAGGACCTCGCACACCGGCTGGCGGCGGATCCCGGCAGTGCGGCGGCCATGGTGCGGCACGCCGTCACCTCCGGTGGGTCCGGCGGCGTCGGCAGGCGGGCAGTCGCCGCGCAGGATCCGCAGGACGCGGCGGGCACCCCGCTGTTCGGCTTGCCGGCAGGTAGCGTCGCCGCTTTCGGGCTTGGTGGAAGCAACGCGCGGTGGCTCGTCGTGCTGGTGCATAAGCGAGAGACCGCGGCAACCCCCGCGAACAATTCGGCCGTGCAGCAGCTCGATGATCAGACCTTGCAGCAGATCGGCCTGCACCTGCTGGAACCATACGTGCTCGGCAAGGGCATCAAGATCAACCCCCGCTACGGGGTGTGGGACTCCCTCGGCATGGAGGTCAGCCCGTCGCAGGCCGAAGCGTCCGGCGTGCTGCTGACCGCCCGAGGTGGTGCGAAGCAGTGAGCGGTCCCGTCGAGGGTTGCGCGGTGGTGCTGCTTGCGGCGCGATCCGGCTGGATGCTGCCTCCGGAGGCGCTACCGGTGCTCCGGGCCGCGCGGGTCGTGTACGCGGCCGCCGAGCTTGACGATCACATCGTGCGCGCGGTGGCCGCGCAGCGGTCTCCTGACGTCGCGGCACTGCTGCTGCGGGCCAGCGAACAGCCCATCGTGCTGCTGACCGGCCAGGCGGACGAACCGGCTGGGGCCGCACTGCGAGCCGAGGGTGTGCCCCTGGTCACGGCCACCGAGCCGCGTGGTGCGCGCCTGGTGGAGGCAGCCGAGGCGATGGACCGGCTGCGCTCGCCTGGTGGTTGCCCTTGGGACGCCGAGCAGACCCATGAATCGTTGCGGCAGTATCTGATCGAGGAGACCTACGAGCTGCTCGAAGCGATCGAGGACGGCGACAGGGAAGCGTTGCGGGAGGAACTGGGGGACGTGCTGCTGCAGGTGCTTTTCCACGCCAGGGTGGCGAGCGAGGACCCGGCCTCCGGTTTCGACATCGACGACGTGGCTGCGGGGCTCGTTGACAAGCTGGTCGGGCGCCACCCGCACGTGTTCGGCCCGGGTGACTCCTCGGTACGCGACGCGACGTCACAGGAGCTGCGCTGGGAGGAACTCAAGCAGGTGGAGAAGCGTCGTCAGTCCACTGTGGACGGTGTGGCGTTCGGTCAGCCCGCGGTGGCGCTGGCCGCGAAGCTGGTGCAGCGTGCGACCCGCGCGCGGTTTCCTGCCGACCTGCTCCCCTCCGACGCGGTGTTCGCGGAGATCGCGGGCCGGAAGCTGGCAGGTGCCGATCCGGAGGGCGAGTTGCGCGCGGTGTGCCGCGGCTTCGCCGATGACCTGCGTACCGCGGAGCTCGCCGCCCGCGATGCGGGCATGGACCCCACCACCATGGACGAACACGCCTGGCGCAAGTTCCTGCCCCGCCGCACCTGACGGCGCGGGGTCTAGGTGTCTTCAAGACCCCCAAACCCGGGGTTGGCACTAGCCTCGCGGTTACGGGCCACGTTGGACGGCGATGCGGGCACGCAGCTCACCGAGAGCTTCCTGGTACTCAGGTAGCGGTTTCATAGCGGCGGCCATCCGTAGCTGGCCGTGTGCCTCGGCGAGCCTGCCCTGCCGGTGCAACGTCCTGCCCAGCGCGAAACGGGCATAATGGTCGGCAGGGTCGAGATCGAGCACCTTCCGGAAGGCCCGTTCGGCACGTCGTAACTGGGCGGAGCCGAAATACGCACGCCCAGCGAGCAGGTGAACGCTCGGCGCTTCCGGCGCCTCGTCCAGCACTTTCTCCAGTTCGCGCAGCGCTTCCCTCGGCCGCCGCTGCGACAGCAGTGACTCGGCCCGGCGGAACGCTTCGAACGCGGCTGTCATGATCTCGACAACGCTAGTCACACCCTCGCCTGTTCCGTGACCGCCGTCCGGCTGATGATCGGTATGGGCCCAACTACCGCCCGAACGGCGATTACCGAGAGCCTTGCTGTGTGATTCCGCGCGTCCCTCCACCGGGTGACGCACGCGCACCGCTAGGCTCAGGAGGCACAGCTTTGCCCTCGAGCAGTACAAGGAGCACGCCCGTGGCGGTTATCGAGCAGGTCGGCGCACGCGAGATCTTGGACTCCCGTGGCAACCCCACAATTGAGGTCGAGGTCGCGCTGGACGACGGCACCCTGGCCAGGGCGGCGGTTCCTTCCGGGGCGTCCACCGGTGAGCACGAGGCGGCTGAGCTGCGTGACGGCGACGCCAAGCGTTACGGCGGCAAGGGCGTCGAGAAGGCTGTGACCGCGGTGCTCGACGAGATCGGACCGGAACTCAAGGACATCGAGGCGATCGAGCAACGCGTCGTCGACCAGAAGCTGGTGGACCTTGACGGCACCCCGGACAAGTCGCGGCTGGGAGCCAATGCGATCCTCGGCGTCTCGCTCGCGGTGGCCAAGGCCGCCGCCGAGTCCAGCGGGTTGGAGCTGTTCCGCTACCTGGGAGGCCCGAACTCGCACGTACTGCCGGTGCCGATGATGAACATCCTCAACGGCGGGGCGCACGCCGACACCGATGTGGACATCCAGGAGTTCATGATCGCTCCGATCGGCGCGGACTCCTTCCGGGAGGCGCTGCGCTGGGGCGCCGAGGTGTACCACGCGTTGAAGGCGGTGCTGAAGAGCAAGGGGCTCGGCACCGGTCTCGGTGACGAAGGCGGCTTCGCACCGAGCTTGCCGAGCAATCGCGAGGCGCTCGACCTGATCGTCGCGGCGATCGAGAAGGCCGGTTACCGGCCGGGTCACGACGTCGCGCTCGCGATGGACGTGGCGGCGACCGAGTTCTACTCCGACGGCGCCTACACCTTTGAGGGCAGCAAGCGCAGCGCCGACGCGCTCACCTCGTACTACACCGAACTGCTCGGCGCATACCCGCTGGTCTCCATAGAGGACCCGCTCGCAGAGGACGACTGGGACGGCTGGGTACGGTTGACCGCCGCCATCGGGGAGCGTGTGCAGATTGTCGGAGACGACCTGTTCGTCACCAACCCCGACCGGTTGGAGGAGGGCATCATCCGCCGTGCGGGCAACGCGCTGCTGGTGAAGGTGAACCAGATCGGCACGCTTTCGGAAACACTGGACGCGGTGACGCTGGCGCAGACCAGCGGGTACAAGACCATGATCAGTCATCGCTCCGGGGAGACCGAGGACACTACGATCGCCGATCTCGCGGTGGCCATCAGCTGTGGTCAGATGAAGACCGGCGCGCCCGCCCGCAGCGAGCGGGTCGCGAAGTACAACCAGTTGCTGCGCATCGAGGAGGCGCTCGGCGACGCGGCTCGCTACGCGGGTGACCTCACTTTCCCGCGATTCGCGGCAGAGGACTGATTGCGGCGATGACCGGGCGCGGCGGAGGTAGACCGTCCCCCTTCGGGAAACCTGGGACCCGAAGGGCCGCGATCCTCGCGATCGTGGTGTGCGCGCTGGCGCTGACAGTGGCAGTGCCGCTGCGAACCTACCTTTCGCAGCAGTCGGATATCCGTGGCCAGCTGGCGCAGGTGCAGAGCCTGCGCCGGCAGGTGTCTCGGCTGCAGGCACGCAAGGCGCAATTGTCCGATCCCGACCAGATCGAGGCCGAGGCACGGTTGCGGTTACGGTACGTGATGCCTGGGGAGACGCCGTACGTCGTGCAACTACCGCAC
>JBOHEL010000158.1:0-9774 GCA_050700995.1 Sciscionella sp.
AAACGCCAACCCCCTTGGAACGGATCAACTTCACGGTCTGCTCGATCTGCTGCAGGAACGCTTTCGATGCGTCGGCGAAGAGCAGGTGCGCCTCGTCGAAGAAGAACACCAGCTTGGGTTTGTCCACGTCGCCAGCCTCGGGCAGTTCGTGGAACAGGTCGGCGAGCAGCCACATGAGGAATGTGGAGAAGAGCACCGGATTTCCCTGCTGCTCGGCCAGTTCGAGCAGGCTGACAACGCCATGGTCGCCTTCGGCGCGCATCAGGTCCGCGGCCTGAAGCTCCGGCTCACCGAAGAAGGTGTCCCCGCCAACGGCCTCCAGGTTGATCAGCGCCCGCAGTATCACCCCTGCCGTCGCCTTCGACACACCACCGAGTTCCTGTAGGTCAGCCTTGCCCTCATCGCCCGTCAGGTGCTGGATCACCGCGCGGAGGTCCTTGATGTCCAGTAGTGGCAGGCCTTTGGAATCTGCGTAATGGAAGATCAGCCCAAGGGTGGACTCCTGCGTCTCGTTGAGCTGCAACACCTTCGAGAGCAAGATGGGTCCGAAGCTCGTGATCGTGGCCCGAACCGGAATACCGGCCCCTTCGGTACCGAGGGAGAAGAACTGCGTCGGGATGGCCGTCGCCTGCCAGTCGTCGCCAACCTCTTGCGCCCGTTCGGTGATCTTCGCCCCCGGTTTTCCCTGCTGGGCGAGCCCGGAGAGGTCGCCCTTCACATCCGCCATCACCACCGGGACCCCGGCGGCGGAGAGCTGCTCGGCGATCAGTTGCAGTGTTTTCGTCTTCCCGGAACCGGTGGCACCGGCAACCAGCCCGTGGCGGTTCAGCATCGCCAGTGGCAATCGCACCGCGGCGGTGGCATCGACCTGGCCGTCCAGTTTCACCGCGCCGAGTTCCAGTGCGCCGCCCTTGGTCGCATAGCCCGCGGCGATCTCCTGCGCCGCACCCGGTGACTGTTCCGCCGCCATGCCAACTCCTCCTCGCGCCCACCCGTCGAGCACCGAGGCTACTGCGAATCGGGCGCCACCACCGTTCGAACTCGGCGGCACGGGATCCGGCGGCTCGCAGGGTCTAAGCTCCCTCGGGTGAATGACCGTTTGGTGTGGATCGACTGTGAAATGACCGGGCTCGACCTTGGCAAGGATGCCCTGATCGAGATCGCGGCCCTGGTGACGAACGCCGAGCTCACCGTGCTCGGCGATGGGGTGGATGTCGTGATCCACGCCAGCGATGCGGCGTTGGAGGCGATGCCCGAGGTAGTGCGCGACATGCACGAGCACTCCGGGCTCACCGAGGAGGTACGCGCTTCCACGGTGAGCGTCGCCGATGCCGAGCGACAGGTGCTGGAATACATACGCCAGTACGTGCCCGACGGGAGAGTGGCACCGCTGGCTGGCAACTCGATCGCGACCGACCGCGGGTTCATCGCCCGCGATATGCCCGCGCTCGACGGCCACCTGCACTACCGCATGATCGACGTATCCTCCATCAAGGAGCTGGCGCGTCGGTGGTATCCACGGGTCTACTACGCGCAGCCGGAGAAGGGGCTGGCGCACCGGGCGCTCGCCGACATCCGGGAATCCATCAGGGAACTCGCCTATTACCGCAAGACCGCGTTCGTGCCGCAACCTGGACCGTCGAGCGAGCAGGCAAAGACCGCGGCTGCGCAGGTGCTGCGCGGCGAGATGTAGCAGCCATCGGCCGGGCAGGTGCCTTCGATGAGCGAGCGACGGCACGCTACGATGTTGCGGTGGCCGCGGTGATGCGGCCCTACGGTGGGTGTAGCTCAGTTGGTAGAGCACCGGGTTGTGGTCCCGGATGTCGCGGGTTCAAATCCCGTCACTCACCCCAGGTGAACGGTGTGCCCCAAGCTTTCCGCAGCTTGGGGCACACCGTTTTTCGTGCCGCGACCCCCCCTTCTGGAACCCTCACCCCGATTCGGGAGACATGATCTGCCGTGCTACTGTTTCCTCCCGTCAGCGCGGTACGCCCGCGCACGCGCCGTTAGCTCAACTGGCAGAGCAGCTGGCTCTTAACCAGCGGGTTCGGGGTTCGAGTCCCTGACGGCGCACAGAAAACACCTCCCTGACCTGCTCGTTCCATCGGGTACGGTCCGGGGAGGTTTTTTCTTGCCCTCGATTCGGTGCCTTTTCGGTGCCATCGTGGGAAAAGCCCGCCGATTCGGTGCCGGTGCGGCGACTCGGAACGATCGCCGGCGGGCAGGAAGCTGCGCCACACGAGGTGGAAGAATCGTGCCGAGATGACGCGGGTGGGTTCGGCGAACACCCCGGTCAGAAACGGTCGCAGCACCTGCTCGATCGCCGGTTCGCTCAGTGCCCACCGGTCGAGTTCGCGGCCGGTGGGCGAGCGCGGGATGGGGGGCTGCTCGCGGGCTCTCGGTAGCCGAGTAGATGCCGCAACGCGGGCTCGAGCGTCGGGTGGCGAAAGTGGTGCCCGGCGTGCTGCAGGCGCCGGGGAAGGACGTGCTGGTCGGCCAGGGCCAGCTCGTTCGCGCCCTGCTCGCCGAGCAGCAGCCGCGGTCCGAAGGCGGGAATGGGCAGCAACGCGGGCCGGTGCAGCACCCTGGCCAGGCTCGCGGTGTAGTCCCTGTTGCGCACCGGGGTGGGGGCGACGGCGTTGACCGGGCCTGCGAGGTTCTCATCAAGCACGGCGCGCAGGTAGATGTCGGCGAGGTCGTCGATGCCGATCCAGGACTGCCATTGCGCCCCGTCGCCGAGCCGACCGCCGAGGGCGAATGCGAACAGCGGGAACAACAGTTTCAGGGCGCCGCCGCGGGGGGATTGCACGATGCCGGTGCGGATCTGCACAGTGCGCACCCCCGCCTCGGCGGCCGGGGTGGTGGCGGCTTCCCAGTCGGTTACCACCTCGGCGAGGAACCCGTCCCCGGCCGGGCTGGCTTCGGTCAGCGACTCGTCACCACGATCGGGGCCGTAGATTCCGATCGCCGACGCCGACACGAACACCCCCACACCCGTCGTGGCGGCGGCGCGCCGGGCGAGCCGCCGGGTCGGGTCGATGCGGCTGTCCCGGATCGCGGACTTGTGCGCCTCGGTGAAGCGCCCGGCGATCGGTGCCCCAGCCAGGTGGATCACCGCGTCCACCCCGGCCAACAGATCGTCGGCGGGAGCGTCCGGATTCCACCTCCGCTCGCCTGCGTGACGGGCGGGACGGCGCACCAGGCGGATCACCCGGTGCCCGCCGCTGGACAGCAGCGCGCACACCGCGGTGCCGACCAACCCACTCGAACCGGTGACCGCGACCGTGCGCGGCTCGGCCCGCCACGCGCGGGCGCGAGCATGCGTGGCCAGATCGGCGGCAAGCTGGGTGTGGCGGTAGGTGAACATCGCCCACAGCAGCGCCCGAGGTATCGGGGAATCGACAGTGTCGGTGACCCGCGTGGTGGTCGGCGAGTCCGCGGCGAACCGGTGAGAATGGCGCCACGAGACCACAGCCGACAGTGGCGGGTTAGCCAACTCATCGACGAACCGCCGCGGCGGGTCGTAACCCTCGGGCCGGTGCGCGGCGATCCACCGCAGCCCACCGGGCAGCCGCAAGACCGCCCGCCCGTCACGCAACGACTCGGCCTCTGCGACGACCCGCACCGGTTGCCACGGCGGGGTCAGCCGGCTGATCGCACCAGGGCGGGCATGCCACGCGAACACCTCCTCGACCGAGGCGTCGATGACGCTGGAGTACTCCACGCCCACGCTGGTTCACTCCTCTCCTCGCTGTTCACCTGATGTGCGGGGCGGTGTTGGTCAGGTACCTGAGGATGCTACTGGTCGGGGACGCCGCGCACGTGATCTCCCCGGTCGGTGGGAACGGCATCCTGATGGCCATCCAGGACGCCGTGGCCGCTGCGAACCATCTCGTTCCCGCGCTACGTGAGGACCGCCCGGTCTCCGACGGGGTACTCGCCGCGATCCAGGCGCAGCGGGAACCGGCGATCCGGCAGGTACAGGGCCAGCAGGTCCGCGTCGAACAGCGCGTGGCCCAGGCCCGCGAGACCGGAAAACCGATCGCGCCACCACGGCTGCTGCGGCTGGTCACCGCTCTGCCCGGGGTGCGCAGGCGCGCTGCCCGTGCCAACGCCTACGGGCCCACCCCCCCACGGTTGGACCAGGCGCCGCTGCGGTTCGCCCCGACCGGCATCACCACCGCGGCTCCGGGAGACTTGACCCAATGACCTCCACTGACCCCCCGCTCTCCCGGCCTGCGCAGCTACTGGACACGGTCGCCGACCGCAGTGTGATTGCCGGTTACAGCCGGATCGGCTACCGCGTGCGGCGCAGGCACTGGCCCGCCGACGACCCGGCCCCTGCCGCGCTGAAAGGGCGGACCGCGCTGGTCACAGGCGCGAACTCCGGGCTCGGCCAGGCCACCGCCGCCGGGTTGGCCCGCCTGGGCGCGACCGTGGTGATGATGGTGCGCGACCCCACCCGGGGCACCCAGGCCCGCGAAGACGTTCTGCGACAGGTGCCCGACGCCGACCTGGTGGTGGCACGCTGCGACGTAGCCGACCTCGACGACGTCGCCCGCGCCGCCTGCGAGAGCCTGGCACGCTGGCCGGTCGTCGACGTGCTCGTGCACAACGCCGGCGTGCTGCCCACCGGGCGCAGCGAAACCCCCCAAGGGCACGAACTGACTTTGGCCACCCATGTGCTCGGCCCGCTCGCGTTCACCGACCAGATGCGGCCTGCGCTGGCCGCATCACAGGATGCGCGGGTGATCTGGGTGTCCTCCGGCGGCATGTACACCCAACCCCTACCCGCCGGCGACCTGGAATACCGTCGCGGTCGATACCGCGGCGCGGTCGCCTACGCCCGCACTAAACGCCTGCAGGTCGCCCTCACCGGACTCCTCGACCAGAGGTACGCACCCGATCACATCGGCGTGCACTGCACGCATCCCGGTTGGGCCGACACACCCGGCGTCGCCGGATCACTGCCCGGCTTCCGCACCCTCACCGCGCCGCTGCTTCGCACCCCGGCAGAAGGCGCCGACACCACCATCTGGCTGGCCGCCACCCAACCGGCACCGCCCTCGGGGCGGTTCTGGCACGACCGTCGCCCCCGCCCTACCCACTACCTGCCCGGCCACCGCGACGACCCCGAAGCGCTACACCGCGCCTGGCGGTTCTGCCGCGCCGCGGCCGGTCTCGACCCCGACAGGCAGGATGGTGACCAATGACAGGGGACACGCAAGCGGCGGGCCCGACTTCGGTCGTAGTGTTCACCCGCGACCTGCGCCTGCACGACAACCCCGCGCTGGCCTGCGCCGCCGCAGCGGCCGAGTATGTGGTGCCGCTGTTCGTGCACGACACCCGACTGGAGGCCACCGGGTTCGCCAGCGCACCTCGCAGCCGGTTTCTCGCCGACTGCCTGGCTAACCTCGACAGCGCCCTACGCACCTGCGGGGCCGGGCTGCTGGTGCGCCACGGCGACCTGGTCACCGAGGTGTGCCGGATCGCCGAGCAGACCAGTGCCCGCGAGGTCCACATGGCCGCCGACGTGTCGGCCTTCGCCCAACGCCGCCAGCACCACCTCGCCGCTGCCCTGCACTCGCAGCGCCGTGTTCTGCGGCTATACGAGGAGGCACACACCGTCGTCGCGCCCGGCCGCGTCACACCCAGCAGCGCCGGTGCGGACCATTTCGCGGTATTCACCCCCTACCTGCGGCGCTGGCTGACCGCCTCACATCGCCCGGCGGCCACCACACCGCGGCGGCTGCGCCTACCCCCCGAGCTCACCCCGGAGAAGGCCGGACCCAACCCGGCAGCAGGCTCACAACGCTGGACCGGCGGAGAAACCGACGGTAGGCGCCGCGCCCACCAGTGGTTGACCCACGGCATCGACACCTACCACCAGCGCCACGACGATCTCGCCGCCGACGCGACCTCCCACCTCTCGCCCTACCTGCACTTCGGGTGCCTCTCCGCCCGCGACCTCGCCGCCGACGCCGCCGGTCGCGACACTGAGGGCGCCAAAGCCTTTGCCCGCCAATTGGCCTGGCGCGACTTTCACCACCAGGTCCTGGCTGCCCGGCCGAATACCGCCCACGCCGACTACCGTGCCCGCGGCGACGCCTGGCGCGACGACCCCCAAGCGCTGCGCGCCTGGAAGGAGGGCCGCACCGGCATCCCCATCGTCGACGCCGGGATGCGGCAACTGGCGCACGAGGGCTGGATGCACAACCGCGCCCGCCTCATCGTCGCCAGCTTCCTCAGCAAAACCCTCTACCTCGACTGGCGCGACGGCGCCGCCCACTTCACCGACCTGCTCCTCGACGCCGACTTGGCCAACAACCAACTCAACTGGCAATGGGTCGCAGGCACCGGCACCGACACCCGCCCCAACCGCGTGCTCAACCCGCTACGCCAAGCCGAGCGCTACGATCCCACCGGCGACTACACCCGCCGCTGGATCCCCGAACTGTCCGCTGTGGACAATCCCCGCGACGCTCACCAACCCTGGCGACTCGGCGACGCCACCCTGCGCAAGCTCACCTACCCCGCCCCCATCGTCGACCTCGCCGCCGCTCGCGACCACTTCCACCACCAGCGACAACTCGCCCTCGACCTATGACCAAATCCCCCACAGTGCCCGCCGTAGCCACGGCCGTCATTGTCGGCCGCGGTTCAGAGCAGCGTTGCCGGCCAGATCGGCGACGATACGACCCACGATGTCACGCACCGATCTCCACGGGATGCGCAGGGACCGTGCCACCGCCGACATCGCAGCCCGCGCGGTCAGCCATACCACGGTGTCCTCGAACGCCACCGTGAACCGGGCACCGGCCATCTGCCCAACATTCGGCCTGACCTGCGTGATCAACTCGCGCCGCGCGCGTCATGAAGCCATCTCACGGCTGTCAACGGCGCGAGATCCCATCACGGTGATCGTCGGCGGTGGCGAGCATCGTGCCGAGCTGGCCGATCTTAATGCGCTCGGCGTCTCTGGCCGCCCCAAGGCGCAGTTCCTCGGCATCCAGCCGCAGCCAGCCGGACCAGTCGACGGAACGCACTCCGCGCCCTGCGAGTAGCTCCGTTAGGTGCGAGCGCTCAGGGTGGGCGGGGGCTGGCAGTCGCGACAGATCTTCCAGCACCGCGGCCGCTGTTTCCGCGCCGTCGCTCTTGTTGGTACCGATCACCCCGGTGGGTCCGCGCTTGACCCAGCCGGTGACGTACGCGCCTGACAACGGGCGGCCGTCCGCGACGACCCGGCCAGCCTCGTTGGGCACCGTCCCGGTGGCATCGTCGAACGGCAACCCCGCGACGGGTTCGGCGGCGTATCCGATAGCGCGCACAACCAGGCCCGCCTCGATGGACTCGTAGGCTCCGGTTGGCACCACTCGGCCGTCCTCGATGGCATTGCGTTCGACGACAACCGTGTGCACCCGCCCACGACCCTCAATGCGCACCGGGCTACGCAGGAACCGCAGGTGGATCCGGCGCGGCCGGTCCGGCGAAGGTGGCGCGGCGGCCCATTCCCGCAGCAGCGCGAGGTTCTGCCGCCCGCGCCGATCCAGGCCGCTGTCGTCGATCCCGGCGAGCGTGCCGTCGTCGTGTACACGGACCTCGGCGTTGGCGAGTTCGCCGATCTGACGCAGCTCGACGGGGGTGAACTTGACGTGCTCTGGACCGCGGCGGATAAGCACGTGGATATCCCGCACACTGCTGGCGGCCAGCGCGGCCAGCACCTGGTCCGTCACATCCGTCTTGCGCAACTCCTCGGAGCTCTTGGCCAGCACCCTGGCGACATCGAGTGCGACGTTGCCTGCACCGATCACGACCGCACCTGGCGCGTCCAGCGGCGGATCGAGGTTCGGAAGGTCGGGATGCCCGCAGTACCAGCCGACGAACAGCCCAGAGCCGAGGCTGCCCACGAGGTTCTCTCCTGGCACGCCGAGTGACCGATCGGCCGCGCAGCCGGTGGCATGCACTACCGCGAGGTAATGTTCGCGCAGCTCATCGAGCCGGACATCCTTACCTACCGTCACGTTGCCGAGAAAGTGCACCTCACCCTCGGCGAACGGCTTCTGCAACACCCGGATGACCGACTTCATCTTCGCGTGATCCGGCGCCACCCCGTAGCGGACCAGCCCGTACGGCGCCGCCAGCCGGTCGATCACGTCGACACTGATACCCGCGGCCGCCAGCACCTGCGCGGTATACAGGCCAGATGGCCCCGCGCCGATCACGGCGACGCGGCCCGTGGAACCATCCATGCAACAACTCCCGATGTCGAGGTCCGTGCGTTCAGCGGCTCGGTGTTCGCATCCGCCGCCTGCCGATGACTTCGAGGGCCTCCCGGTGAGGTAGCTCAATAGCTACCTTGCCAGGGAGGGCGAGCAACGGCCAGGAATACCACCGCTCCGCGACCCTCGGCGGAGGGAATCCAGCGCGCGGAGCCCAGCGACCAGCTACCGAACTCGTGGCGTGATCATGACGATCCCGCCCTGCAACTGCCATTTTACGTCGGCGACGGTCATTGACCTGGCCCGATACCGCCGGGCGGTGTGTCAGCATGATTCGCATCACGTTGTGATCATCGTAGCGAGCAGGCACTGGCCCGATAGCGCTGCGGCGACGAGGATCGCGGCTCGGGCATTGCCGGCGAGAACGGCGACGGTGACACCGCTGGGATTAGCGTGCGGTGGCACCGACGCCTGATCTCGCGGCAAGGAACGGAGTTGCGGTGGAGCGAAGCGCACGCAGGCACGACACCCGGCTGGAACATCCGGAGATCAACCGGGCGCAGACATGACCGAGCCTGCAGCGACCCCGGCGAGCACGCCGCCCGAGCAAGATCCGCGCCTACTGCGGCGGGCGTTGATCGCCTTGTGTATCACCGAGATCACCAGCTGGGGCGTGCTCTACTACGCGTTTCCCGTGATGCTCGATTCCTTGACGCAGGCCACCGGCTGGTCGACGGGAGCCGCGTTGAGCGCGTTCTCCACCGGACTGCTGGTCTCCGCCGCGTCCGGTGTAATGGTCGGGCGACTGCTGGAGCGATACGGCCCGAGGCCGGTGATGACGACCGGCTCTGTGCTCGGTGTGGCGGCCCTGCTCGGCGTCGTTTCAGCCGACAGCCTGCCATGGTTCTTCGCGGCATGGGCCGGTGTCGGCATTGCCCAGTCCATGCTGCTCTACCCACCGGCCTTCGCCGCCCTGACCCGCTGGTACGGACCGCGGCGCGTGCGTGCGATCACGACGCTGTCGCTGGTCGCCGGGCTGGCGAGCACGGTGTTCGCACCTCCGACCGCCGCTATCGTCGCCGAGATCGGCTGGCGGAAGACCTACCTGGTGCTCGCCGTACTGCTTGGCGTGGTGACCATCCCGCTGCACGCGGTGTTCCTGACCCCGCGGTGGCGCACCGATGGCCACCGACGCCGGCAGGCACGCCGCCCCCCTGCCATCCGGGCCGCCGTCGGCAGTCGCGCCTTCGCCTTCCTGGCCATCTCCATGACCCTGGCGGCCTTCGGGCTCTACGGCGCCACCGTGAACCTGGTGCCGCTGCTCACCGGCCGCGGTATCAGCAACACCCTGGCCGCGATCGCCCTCGGCCTCATCGGTGCCGGGCAGGTCCTGGGCCGGCTGGGCTACCCGACCTTGACCCGGCGTACCAGCGCCCGCACCCGCACGGTCGCGGTGCTGACCATCGGCGCGATCACTATCGCCGTCCTCGGACTGCTGCCGGGGCCTATCGCGGCCGTGATCGTGGTGGCAGTCTGCGCTGGCGCTGCCAGAGGT
>JBOHEL010000159.1:0-9744 GCA_050700995.1 Sciscionella sp.
GTTCGGCGGTGGAGACGAATTCGCGTCCGTACTCGTCGAGATCGGCCCCGAGGTAGTCGACGACCGATGCGAGTGGTTCCGGTAAATCGCGGGCTGGTGGTTGTTCGCCCGCTGTGATTTGGTGTGCTCCGATCACGTGTGCCACGGTGGCCGGATCGAGTATAGGTGCCGTATCGCCCCCGATCGCGTGGCCGGTGAGTGTGTCGGCCGCTTCGCGCAGTGCCCGGCCCCGTGCGCATAGCGTGGTCCAATCGTCGTTGGGCATGTAGTAGGTGCGGACCATCATGGCGAGCACGTCCGCCCCGGCTGCTGTCTCGCCGTCCGGTCGGAGGATTCCGACTCCTTTGTGGGAGGGTAGGAGTCGGCTGCTGTCCCAGCCTCGGGTGTTCATCTGCTCGCCGAGAATGATGTTGCTGTCTCGCCAGTCCATCACTCGCAGCGCGAAGCGGGAACCGAGCACGGCGCGCAACGCTGACGGGATCGTTTTGGAATCTGGTCGTTGGGTAGCTAACACGAGTAGGATTCCCGCTGCGGGTCCTTTCTTCGCCAGCCAGGTCAACAGCTCCCCGATGTACTGCCCGGCAGGAATCGTCTTTCCTTGGACCTCGATGGGTGTGCGTTCTTCGAGGGGGACTTGGACTTCGTCGATGAATATTCCGGTGATCGGCATGTTCAGTGATGAGTCACGAGACATCGCCGGTGTCACCTTCGACTCCGGGCAGGTCTCGTTGTCGAGATCACGCATGCGCCGGTAGCGGCCTTGCACTTCGGCGATGAGTTCGACCAGCCAGGCGGCCAATGCGAGGACGTGGTGTGGTTCGTCGCCGGACATGAATCGGTGCGCGACCTGCGCGGCGGCGTCCCAGTCCTTGCCTGCCTTGAAATCGGCCACATACAGCCGGGTGTACGGGTCGAGAATCAGTCCGGCTGCGGCGAGGCGGGCGGCGAAGGTCTTGCCCTGGCGGGGGATCGCGCCGACCAGCAGCGAGGTCCACGCCAGTGGCAGGTCGATCCGGCGGTCCCGGGCGTCGCGGCCGAAGGGCACCGGCCGCCACGCATCCCAGTACGCCACGTCGAGCAGCGGAGTGCGCAGCGGGGCCGTGGCGTAGGGGTCGGTATCGGCGACCCACATCGCGACCCGTCCGGCGTGGCCACCGTTGCCCCGGACCCGCTCGACGAGCAACTGCACCTCGTCCACGGCGAGCGCGGACGCGAGAGCTTCCCGGTTCTTGACCACGTCGGCGGCCTTGCGGGTGGCCGGGAGGTCGACCGTGATCGCCCACCCGGCCCCGATCCGGCAGGCACGCTCGACCAGCCGCAGGGTCTCGTCCTTGCCGATCAGCTTGGCGTCCCGGAAGGCGTCGACCAGGATCTGCGGGTCCATTGTCCAGGTGAGTGACCGGGGGCCGGCCAGCACCGCCTTGCGCCCGGGGCTGCCGTCCCTGCGCCGCCCGGTGATCGCCAGCACAGCCGCGCCGGTCACAGCCGTGACCCACAGCGCCGGGGGGCCGTAGACCACATCGGCCACCACGACGCCGGTCGCTGCGGTCCCGGTTACGGCGCCGGTGACCCGCCACCGGAACAGGGTCAGCTCCCGGATCTCGATGAACTTGTCCGCGAGCTTCTCCGAATGCTCAGCGGCCTCCCGGTAGTCGCGCACGCTGACCCACTGCCGCCACGCCCGAACAGTCAGCACCGTGCCCCGGCCGGTCGCGCGTACGAACCGCCACGGCGAGCACACCACCCTGACAGCCGCATCCTTAGCGGCCTGGATCGCGTGGGTGCGGCTCTTGAACGCGGCGGGCACGTGGGGCGAGCGCTGCCACCACGATGCGGCCCGTGGGTGGTGAGGCTGCCGGTCCCGGGGCGGGTTGTCGTCGATCAGCTCGGCGTCGAGCACCGGGTCGACCGGAATCATCGCCGTTCCGGGCACAGACTCGCGTGGGGCGGGGGGCCGCCGGGTGGCGGCCCCGTCCCGTCCGTCGTGCGGCGTGCTCATCGCCGCTGCCCCCGCCGCCGGGTGGTGTCCAGCGAGGTCACCGTCAGGGCCTTGGTGAGCACGTGCCCGGCGATCAGCGCGGGCAGGGCCAGCACAACCCAGAACAGCGTGCCCCGGCCGCGTAGGTGATCGCCACCCACTGCACACCGACGATCACCCCAGCCGTGACCAGCACCCGCCCGGCCAGCGACACCGCCCGAGACGCCGCATGCGCGGCTTCGGCGGCGTGCCGGGCACGGCGGGTGCCCGAACGCCACACCATGACCAGGGCAACCAGCACCCCGAACGCGGCGAGGATCTGCGTGGGACTCAGGTTGATCGTCATGGTGTCGGTCCTCCTTCCTGGTCTAGGCTGGTCTGCTGTGGGCGGTGTCGCTGCCAGATCGGATGCAGCGCGCGCCGGTCGTCCTCAGCCAGCGCGCCCCACACGCCCGTGGTGTCCGCCCCATCCGTGCGCAGATCCAGCTCCAGGCACTGATCGATGACCGGGCACCCGGCGCACAGCCGCGCCGCTAAATCCCGGTCGCTGGGTGCGGCGTCGTCCCAGTCCGGTTCCTCGGACGGCCACAGCTGCCAGAAGCACAGCCCGCCGCGCAGCACCAGGACGCTCAGCACGTCGTCCGGGACGTGGCGCAGCCAGGCGAGCCGGGCGGCCATCGCCTCGTAATCCGGAGCCTGGTCGGGGCTCACCACGACCCACCCCCGATCACGCGGGCCGCCTCACGAGCGGTGCGCCGCTGCGCGGCCATCCGGGCCACGTCCACGCACCCGCCGGACTCGGCAGCCTGCGCGGCGAGCCGGTCGACGGCCGCCGCCGGGATGACGTAGCGGGTGCGGATCCGCACGGCCGGGAAGGCGTCTTCCCGGATGGCGCGGTAGATCGTCGCCGGAGTCACCCGCAGCACCCGGGCGGCTTCGGGAACGGTGTAGAACGCCGGACTCCCGGCGCCCTCGTTCGTGCTGTTCATAACAGAACCCCCACTCAAAAGCATGATGTCATCGGTTATGTGCACTGATTTCAGTGCAATAAGAGCGCGCGTCATTACCGATGCGCGACCGGGCCGGTCCACACAACCCACCGAAACGAGCAGCGGGGTTACTCTTCGGCGCTCAAGGGCGGAGCGCGGAGGAATAGGTGCAGCAGGACTGGACGGCGGTCGCGAACGCGATCGATACGAGACTTGCCGAACTCAACTGGCGGCAACGCGAACTCGCCGAGCGCGCACAGGTATCGGTTGCCATCGTGCGTGAGTTGCATCGCAACACCGCCCAGCGCCGCCGCAACGCCCGCACCCTGGAAGCGCTCTCGCTCGCACTCGGCTGGCACCCCGAACACCTCGACGCCGTCCTGCGCGGCCACATCCCGCCCGGTCGCAGCGATCCGGAGACCTCGCCGGTCGACCCCGTCACGGCTCGGCTGACCTCGATCGACCGGCGCCTGGCCGCCATCGAGAAACGACTCGACGATATGGCTACTCGCGATGAACCGCCGGGTGGGTAACCGGCGGATCGCGTTCTCCGTGATTTCTTGCATGGCACCACGAAACGCCAGACAAGGGTCGTTTCGTAATTGGCACCGGTTAACGGACCGACCATTAACCTGCGTTAACCGCGCAGGTCAGGGCCGGTTTATCGGGCTCTGGACTTGACCATGCCCGCCCCCTTGCACACCGTGCGCCACCACCTCGGCTACACCGCAGCCCAGGCAATCGACCTACTCACCCGACGCGCCGCCGCGCTCAACCTGCCGACCTCAAGCAAAACGAGCCTGAAAACACAGCTTTCCCGATGGGAGAACGGCAAAGAAACACCCAGCAAGGACTACCGGCGACTCTTCCGCGAGATCTACGGCCGGACCAACGCCGAACTCGGTTTCCCCGACGAAACCGACGAAGACCCCGAAGCCGCCGAACTCCGGTCCCGGCTCGCCGTCGCCCGGACCATCGACTCCCAGACCGTCAACCTCTTCCTCCAGCAGACCGACCACGCCCGCAAGGTCGACCGGCGTTTCGGCGGCATCACTCAGCTCGACCAACTCCGCGCCCAGATCAACCAGGTACACCAACTGCTCACGCACAGCATCGGCGGACTGCGGGCTCAACTGGCCGGAGCACTGATGGAGGCCTCCACCCTCGCCGGATGGCAAGCCCTCGACCGCGCCGCCCTGGGCCAAGCCTGGACCCACTACGAACGCGCCAAAACCGCCGCCCGCGAGAGCACCTCACCCACCTCACTCACCCACGCCCTCGGCGAACAAGCCTTCCTACTCATCGATCTCGACGAAACCACCGCCGCCGTCGACCAACTCGCCCACGCCCGCAACCTCGCCACCCGCACCACCTCAGCCCTCCTCCGGGCCTGGCTCGCCGCCGCACACGGCGAAGCACTCGCCGCCGCCGGACATAGTGACGACGCCCGACGAGCCTTCGACACCGCCGACACACTCCTGCCCGCCAACCCCGCCGACCCGGAACTGCCATTCCTGTTCCTCGGCGGCACCCACCTCGACCGCTGGCGCGGCCACGCCCTCGCCCGCCTCGGCGCACCCGACGCCATCGACCAACTCACCCACGCCCTCGCCGGTCTCCCACCCGACTTCGTCCGCGCCCGCACCGGCCTACTCGTCGACCTCGCCTACGCCCACGCCGCCACCAACGACCGCGACACCGCGCTTGCCCACGCACGCCAAGCACGACGCCTCGCCGGACAGATCAAATCCGACCGGCAGCTACGACGGCTCAACCGACTCGTACTACCCGGCAGCGCCCCCACGTGAGGCCAGGTAATACAGCAACCCCACCAACGTCCCCGACCCCAGCAACTCCTGCCGCGCCGCCAACTCCGGTACCCGCGACAACGGCACCCACTCAATCCGGCCGACCTCCTCCGTGTCGGACGGCTCGCCGATCTGTTCAGCGTCTCGCCACAGATACACGTCGATCGGCGCCGTGACCTGCCCCGGCAACGGCTCGAAACTCACCAGATGCTCCGACTCCCCCACCGGACGCCACCCGCTCTCCTCCTCCGCCTCACGAGCCGCCGTGGCCGCCGCATCCTCACCCCCGTCGATCAGGCCGCCGAGCAGCTCATACCCCCACTGCTCCGTGACGAACCGGTACCGCCACAACATCAACACCCGGTCCTGATTGTCCACCACCAGCGCGATCGCGATCCGGCCCAGATGCACCACGTGGTAGTCCCACCGCTCCCCATTCGGAGCCCCCACATCCACCAACCCCAACCGCACCCACCGGTTGTCATAGATCGTCTTCTCACTGAACCTCTGCCACCCACCTCGCGCCACGGCCATAGTCGATAGCGTAGGCATGACTCCGCTCCCCGAGCTTTTGGAGCCGAAGGTCAAGAACCGCCCAGCATGCCTACTTGACACGGTGCTGGCGGACAGCGCGAAGGGCCACCGGGTGTCGCATCCCTCAGCAACGGGTCAGTTCGGCCAGTCTCATGTCAACTAGACGCGCACTGCGCGGATCCAAGAACCATGGCCTTAGCTAACGCTCTTGCTCTATTGTCAGGGCTCATGGCGGGCCGACAGCTGAAGGTACTGTTCAAAGCCTTCCACGAACGTAACGAGCTCGCGTTCCGACGCGCTGCGCAAGAGATCATCGAAGAGGAGCAAGCCAAGCATCACCTCGCGCTGGCTCGTGACTTGCAGAAGCTGCTTACCGTTGGAGGGCCAGCCCTTGACGTCGGCGCGAGGTCGGTCCTCCCTGAACCGCCCCGAGACCGCGAGGGAGACTGGGCTCTTGCTGAGGTTCAGTCTCCTAGCCGCAGCTTTGATGACCTTGTCTTAAGGCGTCAAGTCGAGTCTCTTCTCTGGGGGCTAGTAAATGAGGTAAGCCACTGGGGTCAGCTTGACCAGCATGGTATACCTCGTCGGCAACGGATTCTTTTTCAGGGGCCACCAGGATGCGGAAAGACGAGCGCTGCTGAGGCGTTGGCTGCAGAGCTAAGTTGGCCATTCGTTCTCGTTAGGCTTGACGATGTGGTCTCCTCTTATTTGGGTGAGACTGCAAGTGATCTTCGTCGAGTATTAGATTACGCCGACGGCCGGGGCGAGAAGATCAGGATAGTTTATCCTGTCTCGCGGCGAGGGCGATCGGCTGGGACTATGGCGATTTTCTTGAGGCGATGCTTGCGAATGCCTGTTCAAATGAATGTATCGCCTATCGTAAGTCGTCGTTAGAAAGCGAGCCGGGCGGGACATGAGCCGCTGCTGTTGTATCTTGTTTCGCGCCATGAGGCGCCACGGTCATGTGAGTACAATTCGTAGTCGTACGGCAGGTTCTGCTGCTCCGCGGCACCGCAGCACCCGTAATGTAAGTGAGAATTGCGTAATAGTCTTTCTGCACGGGTTTGCCTTCGGCTGCAGGAGTTGGAGACCACAACTCAACGTCGACCTAGGCTTAAGAGTGCTTGCCTATGATGCCATTGGCCATGGTGGCAATCGCATCCGATCGTACCTGTCGCCGGATTTGCACTCGGAATCGCTCATCGAAGAACTCGACTCGTACGTGGCCAGTTCACGCGCTAAGAAGGTGATCTTGGTGGGCCTTTCGATGGGCGGTAATACGGCGATGCGCTATACACTCAGATACCCAGAGAAGGTCGCGGGTCTGGTGCTTCTAAGCACTGGCAGCGACGAGGTCGAAGGAGGACGGTTTAGAAGTCGTGCGGCTCGATACGCCGACATATTGGAGCAACAAGGCATTCAAGGTTTTACTGCTGAGTTGCTCGGACAAGCTCGATTCTCCGGTTTTACGCTCACGCAGAGGCTGTTCGCCGAGTCATGTATTTCCGAGAGCGACCCCCTGTGTCTTTCTCAGGTGGCTCGTAAGATTTTAGCTGTCCGTCGGCCCTCCCTTGCACTGCTAGCTGATCGTCCAACTGAGACCCAAGCCCTTGTGATATGTGGCGCCAACGACCCTGCTTGCGTCGCTGCTCTTCCAGCATTGGAACGTGTCCTGCCTTGTTCAAGATCCGTAACGGTACCGCTTGCAGGGCATCTCTGCAACATCGAGGCTGCCGATCAAATAAATCAACTTATCATGGGTTTCGTGCGGGACCTGAAGCTGGAGGCTTGAATGCAACCATCATGTTCTGCATTGGAGGAGCTAGGATTTATGATTCATACCTCTCTGGATCGTGAGAGGTGGCTCGAAGAAACTGGCGGGCGGGCGGATCTAGATTTCTCGGAATGGCTTATACCGATAGAGAATACGGATCCTGGAACCGCAACTCAGCTGTTCGCTGCAAGGTTACTGGGATTCCATAACTCGCAGTATTACGTGGGTCACGATACCGAGTCGAATGGGTCCTGTATTCACAGAGGGGGGTTGCCGCATGGAGAAGCTGATAAGATCGGCCTTTGGTGCACAATCCACGTAAAGACAATAGAGGCTATCGAGAAAGATATCTCTCGATGGGAGATTCGGCTATTGTTCAGAATGGCTGATGTTGACGCGGACCCAAATCTCATAAATAGACGGAGCCGGTACCGGCTGTCGCTTCTTCGGGCGGCTTTAGGAACTCTTGAGATGAGAACCTCAGATCAGCTGGAGTTGGCATCTGTCAGGCGCCTTCATGATAAGATATGTGAACTTGCGCAGCGGGTACACGATGGGTACAATTTGTTGGCTACTGCAGCAACAAGTCGACTGGCCGAAGTCCAATATGCAGAAGCGCGCAGTGCCGAGCGGCTCGGCAAAACAGTGACACTGTTGACTGCCTTTCTCCTTGCTCCAGCGCTGATTGCACAATTCGCACAAGCCCTTACGCCGGTGGACCTGAGCGGGGCGATAGTCTTGCTACTCGCGGCACTCGCGTCGGTCCTGTTCACTTGGTCGATCTTGCCAGGCTTTCCAACCCCGTGGCTTGGCGAGCGAGTACTGCGGAACTTACTCATTGGGGCGCTTGCCCTGGTTGTCACCGCGTCGGTCCTGCTCGGAGTATATCCAAGCGCGATATCTCTGGGTGTTCTTGTGTTAACAGTGTCGGCCACAGTGCTCTTGGCATCACTAGGCCGCCGGTCGACCCGCAACCCAAGCGTCGTCGATAAACCACCAGTTATGTGGAGAGAGCAGTATGAACGTTGGCGAAACGACCGGACGAAACGGATCGCGACGCGGGACGATGAATCATCGTAAACATCAGAACGTCGTTGCTGCGTGATTGCCGCATCGAGTTCGACTGGAGCTCATCAGTGCTTCGTGGCCGTCCTCGAATCAATCCTGCTGGATGGCGTCAGAATAGACGGTGACTCGTCTTGAGCATAAGGTGGCTGAACTCTACAGATTACGGGCGCTGAGTCCACCTGATGCGGTTGCCAGCGTGGTGGAGGCTCTCGACGGTCTGTTCGAAGTCGGCGTCTCGCCACTCTCGCCAGAGGGTGAGCAGTTGCGGATAGGGGTGGGTAGTGGTGCGTTGGATACTGTGCCAGCTGTCCATTCGGGCATCACGGTGGGTAGCCCGGCCGCCTTGACGGGCCGAAGGTGCATGCGGAACGGGTGCCGGCCCAGCGTGTGGGCCGCTCAGCGAGGCGTCCAGCACGACCATGCCGGTTGGGAAGGAATGCACCGGGCAGGGTAAGCGTCAGTGCAGGGTCGGCGGCTTCCCAGGTCACCACCAGGCGGGTCGCGGCCAGCACCGACGGCAGGACCCCGCGTTCGCTGAGCGCCACAGCGGCATCGGTGCCTTGGCGAAACTGCTGCGGCGCAAACTGGGCAAGCGTGCTACCGGCCGGGGTCGATGAGATTTCGCGGCGGGCGGGATCAAACCGGACCACCCCCCTCACCCCGACGACAGGACCTGGAGCACCGGCCAGCACAGCACGGCCGAGATACCAGGCTGCCCACCAGCCCTCCCGACCCCCAGCAACATCAACAACACCACCCGGACTCCACAACACGATCATGATGAAAGCGCGAGGCTAGCTGGCGGTGCTGGTATCTGCGGTCGGGCTCTACCGCTATGTTGATGAGTTGCTAGCCAAGCTGGGCATCGAAGTAGATCATGTCACCCGTGGGCCGCTGGACGCAGTGCTGCACTCACTGCCGGTCGAGCAGCCGCCCGTAAGGGCAACGGCGCTCGCCCGACATACCACTGGGCGGTGTCCAACGGACTGTCCAATAACTTCAGTGCCCTGGATGCCTTGTATGCCTCCACGACACAACTACAGCGAGCAAAATGCCATGTAGCCCTACCCCGACTGGGTGAACCTTGAACTGAAAATCGGAAGGTCGGCGGTTCGACCCCGCCCCTGGCCACCGCTGTCCCATGACGTCCATCACGGCTGTCGTGTTCGCGCTTACGACGGGCCCTGACCTCGGTCGGGTGGGGGGGCGGATCGGGACGGTTGATAGCAGGATCACGCCGTGCCGGACTCTACTGATGACGTCGAGACCCGGCTGGTCACCCTTGAGCACGAGGTCGCTGCCCGGCTGCGCGAACAGGTCGCCCCCACCAGCTCCGACGTTGCCGGCGTACTGGCGGCCGATGCCCACCATGAGGTGTCGGAGGCTCGCGCCCACACTGGGATGCTGTTACGCAGCCACGGTTGCTCAACCGCGGACCATCAGCGAAGATCACACGTCACAACGAGTCAGAACCCGCCGCCCCCAGGTCGTTGCGCAGAGCCCGCAAGGTCGACCACAGCACCGAAGGACGACGATGCCACCTACCGACATGATCCAGCGGGTGAGCGACACCCAGGGCCGGCCCGCCTGGCT
>JBOHEL010000160.1:0-9741 GCA_050700995.1 Sciscionella sp.
CACGGTCATGGCGAGCAAGCGGAAACAGGCGGGCGAGGACGCCGTGGCCCGTGAACGCGCGCGGCCTGCCCGGGTTTCCCAGCCCTCCCGGTCCGCCGAGCGGGCCGTGCGCCAACCAAGCGCTGTTGGGACCCCGCCCGCAGGCGAGGCGAGCGGCTCACCTGACCGCGATGGCCTCGTAGCGGTGACGGCGCCGCTGCTCGGCACGTTCTACCGGAGCCCAGCACCGGGAAAGCCGCCGTTCGTAGAGGTAGGTAGCGAGGTGGAAGCGGCCGATTCGGTGTGCATCGTCGAGGTGATGAAGCTCTTCAACCAGGTGACCGCGGGTAACAAGGGGAGGATCGCCGAGATCGTGGCGACTGATGGGGCGATGGTGGAGTTCGGGCAGACACTCATGTGGATCGAGCCCGTTGATGTGAGCGTTGGCGGCGAGTGACGGTGGGCGACCCGGTAAGCGTCATCGAAACGAGCCTGCGTGACGGACAGCAGTCGCTGTGGGCGACGCGGATGACGACCGCGATGCTGCTTCCCGCGCTGCAGCCGCTCGACCGCGCGGGTTTCACCGCTATCGAGTGCATGGCGACGGTCGTGATGGACGCGTGCGTGCGCTACCTCAAGGAGAACCCGTGGGAGCGGCTCCGGCTGATCAGGCAGCGGGTCACGCGGACACCGCTCGGGATGATGGCGGGCAGTATCTTCAGCGCGGGAGCCGGTGGGATCCTCCCCGATGACCTTTCGGAGCTGTTCATCCGCACGTGCGCGCGCAACGGTATCGGGCGGTTCTTCTTCCAGGACGGGCTCAACGATCCGCGCAACCTCGAAGTCCCGATACGGGCGGCGAAGGCCGAGGGCGCCGTCGTGCAGGCGGCCAGCACCTTTTCCATCAGCCCGGTGCACACCGACGAGCATTTCGTCGCACGCATCGGCTTCCTGAAACGCCTCGGCGCCGACGTGATCGTGCTGAAGGACGCGAACGGCTTGCTCACGCCGGAACGGGTACGCACGCTGGTTCCGGCCTTGCGTGAGGCGGCGGGTGAGGTCCCGGTCTTCTGCCACACGCACTGCGTGACGGGCCTGGGCCCCGCGAGCATGCTGGAGGCGGTGCGGTGCGGCACGCAGGGCGTGTGGTTGGCTTCCGCGCCGCTGGCTAATGGCACGTCGTTGCCCTCGACCGACACCATGGTCGGGCATCTCCAGCGCATGGGCCGTGCACCTGCGCTGGATCGCGCTGCGATCGCCGAGGTATCGGAGCATTTCCGCGATGTCGCGCAGCGACATCGGCTGCCGATCGGCGCCCCCGCGGAGTATGACCCGACGTGGTACGAGCACCAGATGCCCGGCGGGATGGTCAGCAACTTCCGCGCGCAGCTCGCGCAACTGGGGTTGGCTGAGCGGTTCGAGGAGGTTCTCGCCGAGATTCCCTCGGTCCGCTCCGACCTCGGCTGGGCGATCATGGTAACGCCGTTCTCACAGATCATCGCGACCCAGGCGGCGCTGAACGTGCTCTACGGCCGCTACGCGGTGATACCCGACGAGGTCAAGAAGGTGGTCATGGGCTACTACGGCAGGACTCCGGCGTCGGTGAGCCAGAACCTGCTCGACCGGGTGGCCGACGACGCATCGCCGATCACCGAGCGGCCTGGCGACAGGATTCCCCACGTCCTCGATCGCATTCGAACCGACGACGGCCCGTTCGACTCCGACGAAGACCTGTTGCTGCACGCGCTGTTCCGGCCCGACAGCTTGCGTGAGATGTACCAGTCGGGGCCGATCCCCACCGAGGACGTCTCGTCGCACGGCTCGGTCGTCGATATCGTGCGCCGGGTAGCTGAGCACGGCGGCGTATCACGTTTCTCCATGGTCCGGCATGGTGCCGCATGACCACGATGCAGGCACTGCTCGTGGTGGACGTGCAGAACGACTTCTGCCACGGTGAGGGCGCGCTGGCCAGACGCGGGATGCCGATGGACGCGATGCCCGCCGTCGCGGAAGCGAACCGCCGGCTCGCCGAGGTGTTCCGGCGCGCGGGCAGGCCGGTGATGTTCACAAGGACCGAACATGACCGGTGGACCGACTCGTCGATATGGCGCATGCGGATCAAGGAGCAGGGCAAGGACGTCGACGCGATCCCGGTATGCGCGAGCGAATGGGGCCGGTCGTTCTTCGGCCTGGCCCCCGAGGCCTCCGACAGGGTGATCGTGAAGCACCGCTACAGCGCTTTCCACGACACGGAGCTGGACCTCGTATTGCGCGCCAAGCTGATCACGAGCATCTGCGTGACGGGCGTGTTGACGAACGTCTGCGTGGAGTCGACGGTCCGGGACGGATTCATGCGCGACTACGCCAGCACTGTAGTCCCAGAGGCGTGCGCGGCTGGCACCACGGCCGAGCACGAGATGGCGCTGCGCAATATCGCCGAGTACTTCGGGAATGTCACGGCACTGACCGACATGCTGGCAGACCTGGGTGCGGCCGAGCCCGTGTCCGGGGCAGGCTGAGCCGACGCTACTCCAGCGTCACGCCCCGAGTCTCGGGCAGCAGCGCGGCGGCGACGGCGAACACCAGGAACCCCGGCAGCCCGATGAGCATCGCGGGCCCCAGGCCCCAGTACGCCGCGAGCCCGCCGATGATGACAGGGGCGAACCCACCGACGATGCGGCCGCTGTTGAAGATCAGGCCGAGCGCCCACCCCCTGACACGGGTGGGGAAAGACTCGCTGATCCACACCCCATAGATGCTGAAGAACGCGGTGAATGCCGAAAGCAGCCCTATCCCGATCGCCAGCGCGGGCTGCTGCCCGTGCGCGTACACCACGAGGAAACCGAACGGGATGCACAGCAGCGCGAACGGGATCGACGCCAGCTTGCGCCCCCATGCGTCCGCGAGGAAGCCGAACGCCGCGTAAACCACCACCCCCACGGCGTTGAAGATCACCAGCATGGGGAGGACCTTGTCGAATGGCAGGCCGAGACCACCCTTCGCGGGTGACCCCTTCAGGAAGGTCGGAAGGAAGATGGCGAACGACTCGTACGCCCACAGGCCACTGATGGACAGTAGAGCCAGCAGAAGCGTTCGCTTGAGGAACGCCGGTGCGAAGATCTCGTGCGGTCGTATCCGCTGGGTCCGCCGCGCCTGCATCCAGCGCTCGGGTTCGGGAATGCTGCGCCTGAACCAGAACGTGAGCAGCGCGGGGAAGATGCCAACGATGAACAGGCCACGCCAACCGAAGACCGGTACCACGAGCGCGCTGATTCCCACCGCGATCAAGTACCCGAGCGGCCACATCGCCTGAATACAGCCGCTTGCCTTGCCTCGGTTACCCGCACCCCATCGCTTCTCGATGAGCAGCGCCATGCCACTGCCCCACTCACCGCCCATGCCCAGCCCGAGAAGGACTCGCCACGCCAAAAGCTCCCACCACGTTTGCGAGCTGGCGGCGCCAAGCGACGCGACCGAGTAGACAAGCACGGTGATCAACAGCACGCGCCTGCGTCCGATGTAGTCCGCGAGCAAGCCGAAGCCGTAACCACCGACCGCGGACGAGATCAGCGCGGCCGAGGACATCAGGCCGATTTCCGGGAGGCTCGCGTGCAGTGCGGGGATGATCAGGCTGATGACCAGTGTGAAGAACAGGAAGTCCATCGCTTCAAGGCAGTACCCGGCTCCGCTTGCGATGAGCGTGCGGATGTCGTCGCCGCCCATCCGATTGCCTCGCACGGGTACTTCGTCCACGGTCCGGCCCACGTCTACCCCTGCCTCGAGGCAGTATCTAGCTTAGTACTAGCATACCGTCATACAGTCATGCAATAATGTCAGATGACGATGGTGCTGGGCTGCTGCCCGGCGCCCCGTGGCGCGCGGAGGACTGCCTATGAGAAGGGTCTTCGTCGCCAACCGTGGCGAGATCGCGCTGCGCGTCATCCACGCGTGCCACGCGCTTGGCTACGAGGCGGTGCTCGGCGCCTCCGAACCCGATCTGGACAGCGTGCCCGCGGCCCGCGCCGACCGGGTGGTCTGTGTCGGTCCCGCGCGGGCCGCCGAGAGCTACCTGAACGCGGCGGGCTTGGTCGCCGCTGCGGTGGGGACCGGCTGCGACGCACTGCACCCCGGCTACGGCTTCCTCGCAGAGGACCCGTCGCTCGGCAGGTGCTGCGGCGACGCGGGAATCGTGTTCGTCGGGCCGGACCCCGAGGTCATCCAGCGTATGGGTAACAAGATCGCCGCCATCGAGAGCGCGCGCGCATGCGGCGTCCCGACGCGACCGAGCTCGGCCGCGATCGAGACCGACGGCCAGGCCGACGAGTTCGCGGCCGCGGTTGGCCTGCCGCTCATGGTGAAGGCGGCCGCGGGCGGGGGAGGTCGCGGCATGCGGATCGTGCGTACCGCCGAGGCCCTGTCACTGGCACTCGCGGAGGCGGCGGCGGAAGCCCTGGCGGCCTTCTCGGACCCGACTGTGTTCCTGGAACCGTATGTCGAGCGCGGCAGGCACGTCGAGGTGCAGGTACTCGCCGACCGGCACGGGAGGGTCGTGCATCTCGGCGAACGCGACTGCAGTATCCAGCGCAGACACCAGAAGATCATCGAGGAGGCACCCGCGCCGAGGATCCCTGAGCAGCTGCGAGACACGCTGTGCGCCTCGGCCGTTCGGCTGGCCGAGTACGTTGGGTACCGCAATGCCGGAACGGTGGAGTTCCTCGTCGACGTCGACCGGCAACAGGCCGCCTTCCTAGAGATGAACACCCGCGTCCAGGTGGAGCATCCGATCACGGAGGCCGTGACAGGGGTGGACATCGTGGCCCACCAGCTGATGATCGCGGCGGGGCGGCCGCTTTCCATCGGGCAGGACGACGTCACGTTCGCGGGACACGCCATCGAGTGCCGTGTCACGGCGGAGTCCGCCGCCGACGGCTTCCGGCCGAGCCCCGGAACGATCACCGAGTGGGAACCGCCGGTTGGCCCCGGTGTCCGGGTCGACACACATGGTGCGAGGGGTTACACCGTCCCGCCGTTCTACGACTCGCTGCTGGCGAAAGTGATCTGTCACCGCCCCACGAGGGAACTGGCTATCGAGGGTATGACACGGGCGATCGCGGGCTTCACGGTGGCGGGCGTGGACACCACCCTGCCCTTCCTGTCCTGCGTGCTCGACGATCCCGGGTTTCGCGCCGGGACGGTCAGCACGAGCTGGGTCGACGAGGAGTTACGTGCGGTGGGGAGTCCTCGCTGATGGCAGGCACGGTGTCGCTTGTGGACACGTCCTTACGGGACGGCCAGATGAGCGTGTGGGCGACGAACATGACGACGTCGATGATGCTGCCGATCGCCGGAGATCTCGATGCGGCCGGGTTCGACGCGATCGAGGTAGTCGGGTCGTCGTTCTTCAAGAAATGCGTTCGTGAGCTGCACGAGGACCCGTGGGAACGGATCCGCCTGCTGGCGGGGCGGATGCGCACGCCGTTGCGTGCTATCAGAAGCAGGCACATCGCCGCGTTCCAGACGACGCCGCTCGTGGTCTCCCGATTGTGGATGGAACGCCTGGCCGCGAACGGGGTAAGGCAGGTGCGCATCTCCGACCCTTCGAACACAGTGGAGATCCTGGCGCGGCAGGTCACGATGGCGCGGGAGGTCGGGCTCGACCCGATCGTGAACCTGATCTTCTCGATCTCGCCTAAGCACACCGACGAGTATTACGCCGCGAGGGCGGCGCGGCTGGCTGACGTGGACGCGATGCGGCTGTGTCTGAAGGACCCTGGCGGCCTGCTGACCCCGGCGCGGGTCGAGCCGCTGGTGCGCGCGCTGGCGGCGAGCGCGGGCGGCAGGCCGCTGGAGATCCACAGCCACTGCAATACCGGGCTCGGACCGCTGTGTGCGCTGGAGGCGGTGAAGCACGGCATCCGGATTGTCAACACGGCGATCCCGCCGCTGTCCGACGGGGCTTCGTTGCCTTCGGTGTTCCGGTTCGCAGCCAACCTGCGCAGCCTCGGCTACGACGTGGCTGTTGACGAGCGTCCGCTCCGCGAGGTCGAGCGGTGCCTGCGGGCCGTCGCCCATCGCGAATCGTTCCCGATCGGGTCACCCGCGGAGTACGACCTGTTCCACTACACCCACCAGGTGCCGGGAGGCATGATCTCGAACTTCGTCGGGCAGCTCGGAAAGCTGGGCATGGCCGACCGCATCGACGAGGTGCTGGAGGAGACGGCCCGCGTTCGAGCTGACCTCGGCTATCCGATCATGGTGACGCCGTACTCGCAGTTCGTCGGTGGCCAGGCCGCCATCAACGTGCTAACTGGCGAGCGATACGCGCAGGTCACCGACGAGATCGTCGCTTACGCATCCGGTCAGTGGGGTCAGGAAGAGGCGGACGGGGTGGCGCCGGATATCCGTGACCGCGTGCTCGTGCACGCAGGCACCCGCGGGGTGGCGCGGCGCGATGACGACGTCACGCTCGCGCAGCTGCGGCGGGAACTCGACGCTGGCGCGGACGTCGATGACGACGAGCTGCTGCTGCGCTACCTCACCGGTCGCGGCGAGGTGGAGGCGATGCGCCAGGCCCCGGCCGCGGCGTCGAGCGGGTACCGGGCACACGAGCTTGCCCGGCTGGTGCGAACGATGGCGCTCGGAGCGCGGGCGGGGCCGATCTCGGTGCGTGCGGGTGGGGTCACGGTGCGGGCGATTGCCGGAGGCGATGGGTAATGCGGACGTCGATAAGCACGGTGCGTGCCGACGGTATCGCCATCCGGGGGCGCGACCTCGTCGAGGAGCTGATCGGGCACGTCTCCTTCACACGGCTGGTGTTCCTGCTCATCGGCGGGCGAGAACCCGAGCGCTCCGAGGAGGCTATGACCGATGCCTGCCTCGTCGCACTGGCCGACCACGGGCTCACGCTGTCCGCCGTGGTCGCGCGGGCCACGAGCACGACCGCGCCGGAGTCGCTGCAGGGCGCGGTGGCTGCTGGGTTGTTGGGTGTCGGTGACGCCGTCGCCGGTTCGATGGAGGGCTGCGGCGAGTCGCTGCGGGACATCCGGGAGGAGTGCGAGTCGGGGGTCGACCGGGAGACCGCAGCGGAGTCGTACGTGGCGCGCGCCGTTCAGGCCGGTGCCAGGATCGGCGGTTTCGGACACGGCCTGCATACCGGTGGAGATCCGCGCGCCGACCGGTTGCTCGAGCTCGCCCGGGAGTGGGGTGTTGACGGCGAGTACGTGGCGATACTGGGTGCCGTCGCGGACGCCCTTCGACGGCAGCGGGGGCGCGAGTTGTCCATCAACGTGACGGGGGCGATAGCCGCCGTGCTCATGGACGTCGGCTTCTCGTGGCGGGTACTGCGTGGTTTCGCGCTGATCGCCCGGTGCGCGGGCCTAGTCGCTCATGTCCAGGAGGAGTCCGGCGCGCCGATCGTCGGAGAGCTCAGGCGGCGGCTCTCGGACGCGTCGAGGGATGGGTGAGCCCAGACCATGACATGAAGCGCATGTTACGAGCATAGTGCGATGTATTGTTGAAACTGATGGTATGACGATACGATCGTCGGTTAGTACCGCTTACCGGGTCGCTGATCACGTCGGAGTGAGGCGAGAAATCATGGCGGTTCGTCGGCTTACGGCTGGTGTCTGTTGTGTGGCAGTGACGATGCTGATCGCGGCTTTTGCCGGGGCATGCGGGTCGTCGTCAGGGCCCTCTGCCGCGTCGAGCAGCTCGGGGCAGGCTCCGATACAGGAGTGGGTGCAGGGCATCGTGAGCCCGAAGGGCGACTCGGGATTCGTGTTCATGGCCCAGCAGCAGGGCTTCTACAAAAAGCAGGGCGTTAAGGTCACCTACCAGAAGTTCACCGGGAACGTGCAGCTGATCCAGGCGCTGATCGCGGGTTCGATCGACTCCGCATCTTCGGCGCCAGGAACGGTGATCGACGCCGACCTTAAGGGCGCCAATCTGAAGATCATCGGATCCACGACGCCGAAGCTCATCGACGTGGTGATCGCCAAGGACAGCATCAAGAGCCTGAAGCAGTTGCAGGGCAAGACGATCGGCACGTCCGCGCCGCACGCGCTGCCCGACACCATGGTGCACGCGATGCTCGCGAAGCAGGGGCTCGACCCCAAGACCATTCACACCGTCAACGCGGGCAACGACGCGCAACGGTTCAAGGCGCTCGCCGCGGGCCGCATCGACGCGGCCGAGGAGTCGCCGGACTTCATCCCGCAGATGAAGGGCAAGCCGTTGCATGTGCTGGCCACCGTCCAGGACGTCGTGCCGTTCTTCACCCACCACCTGATCGTCGTCAACGGCAACTCGCTGAAGAAGAAGCCCGAGGCCGCGGTCCGGTTCCTCGCAGGCACCATGCAAGGCGTCGACTACGCGACCCATCACCGCCAGGCCGAGATCAACCTGGCCGCGCAGAAACTTCAGGAGCCCCCGAGCGCGCCGGCGCTGGCCTATGACTACGACGCGATCATGAAGGCGCATGCGGCGTCGCCGACATCGGAGATACCGACCGCGGAGATCAAGCAACTGCAGCAGTTCCGCGTCAAGGACGGGTTCCAGAAGGCCATTCTCGACCCGAGCAAGCTGATCGATCCGACAGTAAGGCAGAAGGCACTGAAGCTCGCCCACATCTCGAACTGATGGCTGTGCTTGCGGCATTTCCGGCTTGGCGCCGCTTGGCGGCCAGGCATCGAGGGAAGAGGAGGCCGGGGTGCTGAAGAAGCGTCCCTGTCGGAGGGTACACAGGCTAGTGGGTGGCAAGTAGATAATGAATGACGTACGTTTGAAGATCCGTTTGCCGGCCGTGCAGGCGGCGCAGGGCTTCTTCGACCGTGACGCTTGCGTCGCGAAGGCATGCGAGCTCATACGGAAGGCCGGTCGAAACGGCGCGGACGTGGTGGCGTTCCCGAGGGATTCATCCCCGCGCATCCTGTCTGGTTTCGCTTCCACCCAGCGACGTCACCGGTATCGCTCGCACTCAACTTCGAGCTCGCGAAGAATTCCGTCATGGTGTCGGGGCCGGAGATCGACGCGATCGCGGGTGCTGCAGCCGCCGCTGGTGCCTATGTGGTCATCGGCGTGTGCTAGCAGAGCGCGACATTGGGCACGCTGTACAACACTCAGGTCTTCCCGGCTCCGACGGTTCGTATCTCGGCAAGCATCAGAAGCTGGTGCCAAGGTCCACGTCATGAGCTGGCCGCCGCACTTCGCGCCGGCCGGGCCACCGATGCGAGAACGCGTACTCATCGTGTCGCAGTCGGCCGCTCACATGATGAGTGCGTTGGTCATAAGCTCGCGCGCCGTTATCGACAGACCCGCATTCGACAAGATGAAGGTCCCGCTGGACGGCAGAATTCCACTGTACGACGACCCCAAACAGGGTGGCTCCGTCGTGGTGTCGCCGGACTGTTCGGTTTTGGCGGGGCCCGCTGGAGCGGGCGAGACCATCGTATACGGTGACGCGGACCTGGAATCCTGCCTTCGCGGGAAGCTACACAGAGACCTCATGGGCCACTACAATGGTTCCGATGTCTTCCAGTTGCATGTCAATGCGACGCCCTCGAAGCTCATCGCTTACGGCAATGACGCGGATAGTCGAACATGACATCGCGCGGGAGCCTCCGCAGGGGGTGCATGTCTCGGATTGATACCCCTACCGGCTCAGCGGGCCTGGGTCACGACGTCGACGAGCGCGGGCCTGCGCTGCTTGCGAACGACCGCCAGCGCCCGTTCCAGCGCGGGTCGCACCTCGTCGGGCCGTTCGAC
>JBOHEL010000161.1:0-9707 GCA_050700995.1 Sciscionella sp.
CGCGGCGCGGACCTGGGCCACTGAGTCGGACCGCCCGCCGATTGATCGCGAGGTGATGCAGTCGGGGATCACCCAGGTGGCCCGCCACCCGCCAGCGCATGCGCCGACGAAACTGCAGCATGGCATGGACTTCGATGTATTGCTCCCGCACAGCGCGAAGGCTGAGCTGCGGCTCGATGATGAACGCGTCTTCCTTCTGGGCCGGAAGCAGCCCCAGCACATCAACCTCCCCACGGCTGACCCATGCCTCATACCCGCCAGCCTCGGCCAGGTTGACGAGCGCCTCGCGCAGCACGAACAGTCCCAGGGACGTCACGGGCAAGGCGGGCACAGACACCTGCTCCGCGTCGACGCCCGCTGGCTCACTGGCCGACCACCAACATCGAGCCTCGTCCTGCCAGACAGAACACCCGGCGCGGGTCCGCGCGTGAAGCCTGTCGGCTCCCGCGTCCTCTGCCAGCCGCCACAGTGACATCTCGCCGACGAAGGTGAGGGGATAGGAATTCAGGCACAGAACACCCATGCAGGTATTATCCATCCTACCTGGAAGGGGCCGGCAGGCCGGTAGCTCTCGCTGATTGGTGCCCTGCTTGGTGCTCGTCCGAGACGGGCCAGTTGGCCGGGTTGCTCGGCGACGCGTAGGGCGCCCGGTGATCCTCCCCTGAGGTGTCGTGGTGGCGCCGGCATGG
Organism: Sciscionella sp.; assembly: GCA_050700995.1. Classification (GTDB taxonomy): domain Bacteria; phylum Actinomycetota; class Actinomycetes; order Mycobacteriales; family Pseudonocardiaceae; genus JBOHEL01. The sequence continues at coordinate 690 of JBOHEL010000161.1, forward strand.
CTGGTCGCGGTGGTTCCCGGCATCATGGGCTTTGTGGATGGAGGTGCGTCTGCTGCGGCGCGTCCCGGCTGGGCCCAGGACGTGGCAGTGCCGCGCGACCTGGGTGAGCTGGATGGACTGTTGCGCGGTGTGGTCAGCCTTCCCGCCCGATTGTTCTGGTCGGGACCGGATCCGCGGGCGGTCCGGTGGGATCTGAGTGACCCAACCCGGCGACGTGACCTGTATGAAATCGTCCTGGCGCAGGGAACGTTGGGCGACGTGCGTGATTTGGTCAACGGGCGCGAACTCGTCCGGCTGTGGGACCAGATGTACCTGCCGAGGAGGGTCCGCTCGGCGTGGCAACCGCTCATTGACTCCTGGCGGGAGGCAGCCTAGGTGCATGCCGCTCGATCCACTGCAGGAGAAGATCACCCGAACGGCGCTGGCGCTTCCTGAAGCCCGCACGCTTGCTCTTGCCGGTGGCGGAGCCATGATCACTCACGGGTTCGTGGATCGCGCCACCAAGGACGTCGACCTCTTCACCGAGATCGATGATCAGGAAGCTGTCCAGGTGGTCGTCGCACTGCGGAAGGCGCTCAAAGATCAGGAACTCATCACTCGCGACAGCGAGCGGCCTCCGCTGGACCATCGCTTCGTGGTCGTCGACCCGGACACCGGAGCCGAGTGCACTGTCGAGATCTTCGCCGACGGTGGCCGTCTCCGTGGGCTTGTCGCCCTCGACGTCGGTCCCGTGTTGCACCCAGATGATCTGGCCGCAGACAAGGTGCTCGCTCTGTGGGATCGCGCGCGACCACGCGATTACTTCGATGTCGACGCTCTCCTTGAACGCTACGGTCCGAATCGTCTGCTTGAACTCGCGGCGGCCAAGGACGCCGGATTCACCCCGGCCACTTTTGTCGACGCACTCCGTGCAATCGCCCGACTCGGCCCTGCGGACTGGGCCGAAGACGGCGTTCCGGCCAACGACGTCGAACGCTTGCGTTCCAGGTTCGATGCCTGGCGCGAACAGCTCATGCAGTCCGGCGCCTGATCGGTGGCGCCGATGATCTGCGGACCGACAGGTTGCCCGTGCTCCGGTGTCAGGACAGCTCGCTACGGTTCGTCGCGTGACTGAACAACCTGTGCTCGACGTGCCCCGGGAACGGGAGATCCGGGACGAGCTGCAGCGGCTGGTGCTGGCCGACCTGCATGGTCCGCTTGGCGGTGACGACGAGGAGTTCTCCGGTGAGAACCCCATCGACCGTTACCCGCTGGGCCGCCTCGCGCCCCGGGGCGAGGTGCTGGAGCCCGACGACCAGGACGAACTTCCCGCTGCGGAGGCGGGCGACGCCGGCGAGGTCGACCCGGAGCCGAGCGCGCCGAACGTCCCCAGCCTCAACCCGTCCTCCCTCGGCTTCACTGCCCACGTCGACGGCCACGCATCCGAACTCCGCGTCACCGCCAAGTGGGCGCGCTACGAGTTCACCACTTCCGAACGCGAAGAAACCCTCGGCAAGCGGATGTGGCGGCGCATCCAGCAGGGCGGAACGGTCCCGCTGCGGCTCGCCGAGGGACTGCTCCCGCCGCAAGCACCTGACCCCGATCAGCCGGATGTCGTCGTGCGCGGGCGCGCCCGCAGGCACAACGGGAACTGGCTGGTCTCACTGTTCCTGGAGAACCGTCAGAGCGAGCCGAACCGCAAACGGCATGCGCCGTCCTGGATCTTCCAGGTGGAACTGTCCGCGAAGGGCGCAGACGGCCAGGCGGTGTTCCTCGCGCGTCCGGAACGACCCGACGGCGGGGACCACGACGACGTCGCCGAGCAGCAGCGCCTCGCCATGGCCTATCGGTCCCATCCCGAGTTCGCGGTGGGCAGCGGAGCCGCGGTGCATGCCGATGTCGCAGCGGACGACACGCTGCGAGCCACGGAGATCCACACCCGGACAGTCCCGCACTACGAGATCCCGGCCACCGACGTGCCGAGCGCCGCCACCGATCCGGATCTCCCCGAACTCGCCGATCTCGAACTGGGCATGGAACGGCTTGCCGAACTCGCCGAGACCTCAGCCGAACTCCTGGTCAGCGCACTGCGCCCGCTGGTGGTCGGCTACCGCGGGTGGATCGAGCGCAGGACAGCGGACATCGACGATCCGAGCGAGAACCTGTCCGGCTATGCCGACCAGGCCCGGGACAATCTGCGGGTCGCGACCCGTGCCGCCGATCGCATCGAAGCCGGCATCGACTTGCTGATCAGTAACGAGACGGCCCGGCAGGCGTTCGGCTTCGCCAACCGCGCGATGTATCTGCAGCGCCTGCACACCCAGGTGGCCGCCAAGCGCAGGGAGAACCCGCAACGCGGCCTGGACGACACCGTCACGGCGGTGAACGCGGCCGACAGCCCGCGGTGGCGCCCATTCCAGCTCGCCTTCGTGCTGCTCAACCTGCCCGCGCTGGCCGATCCCCGGCACCCCGAGCGGTCCGAGGACAGTAAGCAGGCGATCGCCGACCTGCTGTGGTTCCCCACCGGCGGCGGCAAGACCGAGGCGTACCTCGGGCTGACCGCGTTCACCATCGCGATCCGCCGGCTGCAGCCCCGCTACGGGGACCTGGACGCAGGAGCCGGGATCGCCGTCGTGATGCGCTACACCCTGCGGCTGCTCACCATCCAGCAGTTCGAACGCGCGACCACGCTGATCTGCGCCGCCGAGGTCCTGCGCCACGCCGACCCGTCCACCTGGGGCGATGGCCCGTTCCGCATCGGGATGTGGGTCGGGGCGCGGGTCACCCCCAACACCACCGACAGCTCCGAGGAGTGGCTCAAGCAGCGCAGGCGAGCTCGGGGTCCGGTGGCCAGGGGACAGGGGTCACCGCACCAGCTGTCCAGTTGCCCCTGGTGCGGGGCTCAGCTCGACGGCGGGCGCGATGTCGTGGTCAACAAGGCGTACCGGCGCACGCTGGTGCTGTGCCCGGATGTCTCGTGTCCGTTCGGGACGGTGCTGCTCAGCGAGAGCCGGCCGGACGCCGAGGAACGCAAGGGTCTGCCGGTGCTCGTCGTCGACGAGGAGATCTACCGCCATCCGCCGTCGCTGCTGATCGGCACGGTCGACAAGTTCGCCCAGCTGCCCTGGCAGGGTGAGACGACCACCTTGTTCGGCCGGATCAGCCGCCGATGTGAACGGCACGGACTCGTCACCGCAGACCTGGAGGCCAAGGACTGGGAGCACGAGCGCCATCAGCCGAGCGCTGATGCGCCGGCGTCGCGGATCGTCGGGGTGTCGGCGCTGCGCCCGCCCGACCTGATCATCCAGGATGAGCTGCACCTGATCGCCGGCCCGCTGGGCTCCCTGGTCGGGCTGTACGAAGGGGCCGTCGACCGGCTCGCCACCTGGCGGGACCCACAGACCGCGCGCAACATCCGCCCGAAGGTCATCGCCTCGACGGCCACCGTGCGGCGGGCCAACCGGCAGATCAGCTCGCTGTTCAATCGCAGCACCGAAGTCTTCCCGCCGCCCGGCCTGTCCGCTGACGACAACTTCTTCGCCCGCCAGCGGGACACCGCCGAGGTTCCCGGCCGCCGTTACGTCGGCATCTGCGCGCACGGTGCCCGGATCAAGTCGACCTTGATCCGGGTGTACGTCTCGGTGCTCGGCGCCGCGCAGAAGCTGCATGAACGCTACGGTCGCAACCGGGTCACCGACCCGTACATGACGCTGGTCGGGTACTTCAACAGCCTGCGTGATCTCGGTGGCATGCGGCGGCTCGCCGAGGACGACGTCAGCACCCGGCTGGCCCGGGCCGAGGAGCGCGGCCTGGCCCGAAGGGTCGACCCCGAGATCAGGGAATTGACATCGAGACTGTCCTCCGACCAGATCCGGCCGCTGCTCGACCTGCTCGCGGTGCCGTTCCCCCGCGTCGGCAGGGACGGCCCACGCCCGATCGACGTGCTGCTGGCCACCAACATGATCGCGGTCGGAGTGGACGTGTCCCGGCTCGGCGTCATGGTCGTGTGCAACCAGCCCAAGTCCACTGCGGAGTACATCCAGGCCACCAGCCGCGTCGGGCGCGCAGCACCAGGCATCGTGTTCACCGTGTACAACTGGGCCAGGCCACGGGATCTGTCGCACTACGAGACCTTTGAGCACTTCCACGCGACGGTGTACCGCCACGTCGAGGCGCTGTCCGTGACACCGTTCGCCGAGCGCGCCGTCGACCGGGGGCTCACCGGGGTGCTGGTCTCCCTGGTCCGTGAACTCGAAGCCGCCTACAACGGCAACTACCGTGCCCAGGACTTCAACAAGAACTCCCAGCTTGCCGATCATGTGGTGCGCTATCTCAAACGCCGGGCCGAGGAGGTCAGCGGCCGGGACACCAGTCGGCGAGTCGAGGACGAGCTGGAGGACCGGCTGAAGAACTGGGATCAGCAGCGTTCGACGGCGGGCCGCAGGCTCGCCTACTCCCAGCCGCCGCGAGCCGACGACGTCGCCGGGTTGCTGCACAGCCCCACCGAAGGGCCCTGGCGGCAGACGACCTGCCCGACTTCGCTGCGCGACGTCGAGCCCGGGATCCCGCTGCTCCTTCAACCTCCCGGGGCGTATCCGCCCACCGAGCCACCGTTTCGCCCGCCGGTTCCCACCGATGCAGACGGGAGTGCGTGATGTCGTCGGTGGAGTCGCATTCGCTGCGGGTCGGTGCGCTACGGCCGAACCAGCTGCTGCACACGTACGGCGTCGGCGCCATGGCCGACCTGCCGAATCTCTCCGTGGTAATGCTCGGCCTGGATTTCTGGAACCTGGAACGATCCCGGAACGTACCGGAGGACCGGCTGCTCGCCGCGGTGCGAGCGAAACTGGGCCGGCAGGTCGGCGGACTGCGCCTACCGCCCTACCTGCCCGAGACATCCGACCCGTTCGCCGACTGGACCAGGGTGGGCGTGCCGGTCGGCCTGTTCCCCAGTTGGCTGCGGTGCTCGCGCTGTCATCGTCTCGGCCGGGTGGACTCCGGTTTCTTCGAACTGCTGCCGCACGCGGTCCTGCCGGACCTGATCCGCTACGTCCATCCGTGCGCGGGCCGGGGTGGTAACCGGCCGGTCGCAGTGCCCGCCCGATTCGTGCTGGCCTGCGATAATGGGCATCTCGATGACTTTCCCTGGTTGTACTACGCGCACCGGGGGGTCGAACCGGAGTCCGGGCACTCCCTCAAGATGACTGAACGAGGCAGCACCGGCGAGGCCGCCAACGTCTTCGTGGCGTGCGATGAGTGCGGCGTGAGCAGGCCGATGTCGGAGTCCTTCGGCGAGGCGGCAGAGCTGAGCTTGCCCGCGTGCCGCGGTCGGCACCCGCACCTGGGCACCTTCGAGCCGTGCGACCGGCCGACCCGGACCCTGGTGCTGGGCGCGACCAATAGCTGGTTTCCCCTGCAGTTGCGGGCGTTCACGCTGCCTCGCGAACGTAACCCGCTCGACCACCTGATCGCCGAGTTCTGGGGTCAGCTGGAGCCGCTGGCCGGCCTGCCGGAACCGACCGCCAAGCAGCTCATGCCGACCCAGACCTGCTGGCCCGAGTTGGAGCCACACGGGGTTGACCGAGTGTGGCGGGCGATCCGATCACGAGCCTCGGCCGGTGAAGCGGCCCAGGAACGGCCGAATGAACTGGATCTGTTGGCCCCCGAGTGGAGTGCCTTCACCAGTGACACTCCCATGACCCTGCCTGACTTCACCGTTCACCACGAGCCCATTCCCACTGGCGCCCGTCCGTGGCTGCAACGAGTCGTGCTGGTGTCTCGGCTGCGCGAAGTAGCCGCGCTCTACGGTTTCACCCGAATCGACGCTCCCGAATGGGAGGTGCAGGACACCCCGGACAACCGTCATGCCCCGTTGTCGGCCGCCGAGCCGACCTGGGTGCCCTGTGCGGAAATGCGTGGCGAGGGTGTCTTCCTGCGGTTCGACGAAACCAGGGTCGCCGACTGGGAGCGCAGCGCCGCAGCCCGCCAACGCGCGCGTGGCCTCCTGATCCCAGCTCACCGAGCCTGGTGTGCGCAGCGGCGTGTGGACCCCGGCCAGTGGCCCGGTCTCCGGTACCTCCTGCTGCACACCTTCGCCCATGCCCTGATCCGCGAATTGGCGTTGGACTCCGGATACAGCGCCGCGGGGATCGGCGAACGGATCTACGCGCGTGGTGGAGATGCGCCGATGGCCGGTGTACTGATCTACACGGCGGCTCCGGACAGCGAAGGCACACTGGGCGGGCTCGTCTCGCTTGGTCGCACCAACCGGCTCGGGCAGCTCATCGATCGTGCGCTGGAAGCGGCCCGGTTGTGCAGTTCTGACCCGCTGTGTGCCGAGCATGATCCACAGGTGCACGGCCGTCTCTACGGCGCGGCCTGCCACGCCTGCCTGTTCGCTGCGGAGACGTCGTGTGAACGCGGCAATCAATACCTGGACCGTGCGCTGCTCGTCGACACGCTGGCGACGATCGATTGCGGGTTCTTCTCCTGACCAGCACATTCAGCTGCGCGGAGGGATGATCTCCACGCTCGACACCCGGCTGATCTCGAACTGGCGTCCGGTGTGCCGCAGCTCACCCACCACCCGCAACCCATGCTCGGCGCCGTGCGCGGAGACCGCGAGGTCGTACTGCTGAGGCGCCAGGCGCATGGTCACTCGACTCTCGTACCGTTGGCCCTCTGCTTCCACTACGCCCTCAACCTGCACCCTTCCCAACCGGTCTGTGGGAATGCGGTGCAGGTCCACGACCCGCCCGATGACAGTGCCCGTCTTGATGACAGGAAGCTCGCGCAGATACTTGGCCCCGTCCTTCAGCGCTGTGATCATAGGTCGGTCGAATCGGATCGCTGGTGTTTGCAGCTCCACGGGCGACGCCGGTGCCCAGGCGAATCGCACCTCGAAAGCACTGCGTCGCTGACCACCGACATCGGCCAGTGCCTGGCACAGGTTCGCCGAGACACCATCGCCGACTCGCTCGGCGAACGCAGCGAGACCAGATCCAACCAAACCAGGCCCATCGAGGGCACTTTCGTAGCTTTCGTTGCTGCGGACGGCAGCCTCGTGGGCCGCACTTGTCGCCTGATAGAGGTGCAGTAGTACTTCCCGGGAAGACACCGGGGGCGAAATGCCGGACTGCGGCAACGGCGTCTCCACTCGCAGCACATAGCTGCCCTTACTGGTCTGCCCCAGCCGCACCTGGTCAAGGAAGCCACGCGCCTGCAGTGGTTTCTGGCTCGGGAGCACTGTCGGTCGCTCCGCCGAAACCGCAGAGGTGGCGGCCGCGAGGTACAGATCGTGGACGCCCTTGATAGCGAGAAAGCCCTCATGTAGAGGTATCGACCCGCTGGGACCATCCGGCATTGTCCGGATGTACTGCACGTCAAGCATCGGCGAGCGCAGATCCTGTAACACTTCGTACTCTGGCCGCTGCTCGACCGTTGACAGCGTGTCCACCAGCTCAGCGAGTCTCGCCGCGTAGTCACGTAACTCAGGGCTGTTCGGGACGAGTACCTCGGCGTCCACGCCATCCACGGCTCGGGTCCAGATTGCCGCACGGCCGAAGGCGCCCGTCTCTCGCCAGCCGGATGCCTGAAGGTACGTAACGACTCCGTCTGGATCGATCCCAGCCAGTACGTCGGCCTGCATGCCTGTCACCGTCACGTCCCCGTCTTCGCCAGCTCGCCCGGTGTCATCAGCGCGCGCAATGCGTCCACAGTAAGCAGGTTCGAGTCCGGTACGTCCACCGGAACCTTCAAATCCGCTGCCATCTCCACCGGCTGGCGGTCCCGCAGCGATAGCCAGTACGCGGCGTGCTTCAACTCCACCACGTCCTGGCGGGTTGTTGCATAGTCAGCGCTGTCGTCTGGCACGATGACCAAGACGAGGAAGCGGGGTAGGGCGAAGTCTGGGCCCGCAAGCTCATTGAAGTGTTTTGCCTGCATCCGGTACTTCCAGTACCCGTCGTTTCGGGTGGCCCGTCGACGAGCCCAGGACTTCACCTGGACATCGATCTTGGGGTGGCGTGTGCTGCCGAGCATGCCCTTGTGGGCGATGGTGAAGTCATCTCCGGTCACGTCTAGTTCGGCTTTGGCCACGATCAGCCCGGCGGCTGACGCGAGCACGCGGACGAACGACTCGCCGAACAACCCCTGGTGCTGGTTCGGATCTAACCCCATACTCACCGCTTCGGCTAGCAGGTACGGGCAGACCGTAGATGATCTCAACGCGCGACGCGATAGTGGGCTTTGCGTGTCAGCGGAGACGCACGCCTCAAGGTTGCGAGTGAGGAGCAGTTCAGCTCACAAGTGCTATCCGCCGCTGTTGCGGTGCCGGAGAAGTCGGCGGTGAAGAGGGTGCCGAGGCCTTTGGCGAGTAGGCCGAGTGCTTCTTGGCTAAGGGCGAGGATGGTGCCGTACTCAGGGAGCAGGCGCACCTGCTGATTTCACGTGTGCGCCCACCAGGACGCGACGTCTTGCACCCGGTCTGCGCCACGCGCACCCAGCTAATCCGGCAGGAGCTGGCAGGCCCGCCGGGCGCTCATCCACGCTGCTGGTTCTCGGCGTGGGAGGAGGTGTCGGTGGCCTTCGGCTCGTCGAGGGCCGCGATCATGACCCAGCCTCCGCAGTCGGGGCAGGTGATTTGCCCGGTCGCCCAGTCCTCCGCGCTTGGTTCCCACACATGTCGGCAGAGGCCGCAGAGTAGGACGACGCCGGGTGGTGGGGCGCTCACGCCGGCCTGCTCTCGGGACGGGGAAGGGTCGGTAGCGGGTGGGCCGGTATCCGGTGGTCGAGGTAGCGCAGCGCGTCGAACCAGGTGTCGCCGATGCGCCGCCAGGACTGCTGGTCGCAGACCTGCCAGACCAGCTGGTCGATCTGGATTCGCAGGTGCGGCGGGGTGCGGGTGCGTGGCCGGCCTGCGATCCACTGGGTGTGCAGATCGACGTCCCCGGTCAGCCTGAGTACGACCCCGGGGGGGTATTTGCCGGGTCGGGGTGCTAGCCAGGTCTGGGAGACCCGCGCGGGCAGCCGGCAGGCGGC
>JBOHEL010000162.1:0-9646 GCA_050700995.1 Sciscionella sp.
CGTCGGCTCGCGCGGGGTCACGGGGCGCGCGCCCGCATTGATTTTCCGTGTACGATGGGCCACTACCGACCAGACAAGAGTCCCAGCTCAGGAAGGGGAATATGAGCGCCTACAGCCTTCCCGACCTGCCGTATGGGTATGACGCGCTCGAGCCTTATTTTGACGCGCGCACCATGGAGTTTCACCACAACCAGCACCACCGTCGCTACGTCGAGCAGCTGAACACGGCATTGAGCGCGAGCGGCGGCGGCTCTGCAGGTGACCAGCCGATCGACAGCTTGCTGTGGAACATCGGCAAGGTCCCGGCGGAGTCCCTTAGTGCGGTGCGAAACTACGGCGGCGGGCACGCGAACCATTCCTTCTTCTGGACGATCTTAAGCAAGGATGGTGGCGGCAAGCCTTCCGGCCGCCTTGCCGAGGCGATCACCGAGGAGTTCGGCTCTTTCACGGCGTTCCGCGACCGCTTCACGCGCGTCGCGACCGCTCACGTCGGCAGCGGTTGGGCATGGTTGGTGCGAGCACGCCGCCGGCTGATCGTTTACAGCCTCCCCAACGAAGACAGCCCGCTCACCGCGGAAGAGACCCCGATCCTCGGCCTCGACTTGTGGGAGCATGCCTACTACCTGCGCTATCCGGCCGCACGCGCTGACTACGTCGAAGCCTTCTGGAACATTGTGAACTGGGAAGAAGTAAGCCGGCGGTTTGAGGAGGCTGCGTGATCCTAGCCACCTGGTCCCGGTGATACGGAGCAGGCGTTCGCCAGTGAGCGTCCAAGCCAGGTACGGTTTCACATCAATTCCCCCTGATTAGTTGCATCGGAGAGGGTGCGCGAACATGAGCCACGAGCAAGAGAACGCAAAGCTGACCGACGGCGACGAGGGCGCAGCGGCACTGTCGGCGCTGCGCGGCATCTGGAAAGCCCAAGGTCAGTCCAGTGCTGACCTCGATGAAGCGTGCGGCAATACGAAACCATGCAAGAGCATGGAAGCGGTCGGCTTCGGTGGGTTGGCCGACGACGTCGAGGCGCCCGACCAGACCAAACAGGCGGTGGGCAACAACCTGCGCTCCGCGTGGAAGACCAAGCTCGAGCGGGAGGGCAAGCTCAATTCCGAGGCGGGCAGCGTGCGTGATCTCGTCTTCGGCTCATCTGACCAGAAAGAGTAGCGGACAAAGTAACGTAGCGCCCCCGGTCGTTTGAGCGGCGGGTCGGATGCCAAGGAAGGACACCTGATGTTCGGACGCAAGAAACCAGAAGCGAAGACTGCCGACGGTCCCGCCGAGTCGGAACGCACCACGTCATACCGCATTGGTCAGGACGGCGCTCCGGTGACCACCAACGTCAACAGGACGACGTCCTACGTAAACGCCATGCAACGTGATGGCCGCGGGTACGAAACGATCAACTAAGTTCCTGTGGGGATCTGAGCCGCGATGGCTTGGATCCCCATGGGTAGCCGCACTGTATCGATCCGCGTCCGCAGGTGGGCGTGGCTAGTTCTTCACCGGACCGATCTCGCCGCTCCGCGGCCGCCAGGGTTGTCAAGGAGACCGCTCGATGAACTATCCGAGTACCGTCACAGAACTCACCGAAACGTTGCGCCGGGGCGACTACCTAGCGGACCGGGGCTTGTCGACGGCGATGTTCGTGGCGATGTCCCTGCAACGACCGATTCTCCTCGAAGGTGAGGTGGGCGTCGGCAAGACTGAGATCGCCAAGGTGATGTCCTCGGTGTTCGGGCGCAAGCTCATCCGGCTGCAGTGCTACGAGGGCATCGACACCAACCAAGCCCTTTACGAGTGGGACTATGCCCGTCAGCTGCTCTACATCCGCGCGATGTCGGATCAGGGTCTCGGCGAGGAGGAGGCGATCGAAAAACTGTTCGGTCCCCGGTTCCTCCTCGAGCGGCCGCTGATGCAGGCCATCCAGTCCGGCGACCAGTGCGTACTCCTGATCGACGAGGTCGACCGCGCCGATGACGAGTTCGAGGCCTTCCTGCTGGAGGTGCTGTCCGACTTCCAGATCAGCATCCCTGAGGTAGGCACCATCAAGGCGGAGAATCCACCGCTGGTGATCTTGACTTCGAACCGCACGCGCGACTTGCATGACGCTTTGAAGCGCCGCTGCATGTACCACTGGATCGGCTATCCGGATCCTGACCGAGAGGTCGAGATCGTCACTGTGCAGGCCCCCGAGGTATCCGAAGCGCTCGCCCGCAAGGTAGTGGCAGCAGTCCATCGGCTCCGCGAGATGGATCTGGCTAAGCCGCCGGGCGTGGCTGAGACCATCGACTGGGCTCGCACGCTGTCGTTCCTGGGCGAAACCGGCCTGACGGCCAGCGCCGCTGATGTCACTCTTGGTTCGATCATCAAGGATCGCGATGACCTCGAGCTGGTACGAGACAACCTCAAGGATGTGACGTCCAATGCCTAAGACACGTCACGGATCCGTCTAACGGCGATGGCACGGGACAATGGCTTTGTCACGGTGCTGGTCGACTTCGGCCGCGCGCTACGCTCCAAGGGATTAGCGGTCGGGTCGGGAGATATCCTGACCTACTGCGCAGCCATGGCTCCGCTCGATCCGACAGATCTCGTCGACCTCTATTGGGCCGGTCGAACGACCATGATCATGCGTCGTGAAGATCTACCCGTGTACGACGAGGTGTTCAAAGCGTTTTTCCTCGCGTCCGACGCCCCGGTGCAACAGCTGCTGAAGGTCAAGGCCCAGGCCGCTGCTGAAGCAGAGTCAACGTTCCAGATTCCGGCCGCGGAACCCGGCAAGGAGAAAGACGAGGAAGTGCTCCTCGGGCTGATGGCGTCGAACGTCGAGACGCTCAAGCACCGCTCCTTCGGCGAGTGCACCGACGAGGAGCTCGCTGCGATCCGACGCATCATGGCGCGCATCAAGTTCACCCCACCCAAACGGCGCACCCGCCGTACCAAGACCGCAGATGACGGCCGACGGCCCGATATGCGCCGCACGATCCGTGAGTCGCTGCGCACCAACGGCGAGATGGTCAACCTTTACTGGCGGCAACGTCGAGTCCGGTTGCGTCCGCTTGTTCTCATCCTCGACGTGTCCGGATCGATGTCGAACTACTCTCGAGCGTTGCTGCAGTTCGCCTACTCTGCGAAGCGCGCCTCCCAAAAAGTCGAGGTGTTCTGCTTCGGAACACGTTTGTCCCACGTCACCAAGCCGCTGCAGAGCCGCAAGCCGGACGAGGCGCTGGAGCGCGCCGCCAAGCTGGTGGTCGACTGGGAAGGCGGCACGCGAATTGGCGAGGCGATCGACCTATTCGTCCGCAAGTGGGGCCGTCGAGGAATGTGCCGCGGCGGCGTCGTGGTGATCTGTTCCGACGGCCTCGACCGGGGCGATCCTGAACTGCTCTCTGATTCTATGGAGCGGCTCTCCAGATTGTGCCACAACATTGTGTGGATGAATCCGCACAAGGGCGATAACCCCGACTATCAGCCACAAACCGTGGGCATGATGGCGGCCGCACCACACATTGACATGATTCTCTCGGGCCACGACCTCAGCAGCCTTGAAGAACTTGCCGTCCTACTTCCGACGCTCGGCTAGGAGACCGAAAGTCTATGTTGATCAGATGGAGCGTCGGTATCGAGGCGCAGGGTGACCGCGTGATGAAGCTCGAAGAAGTCGTCGAGCTGGCCGATGCAGTCGCGCCCATGAACGGCATCGCAACTGGGATCGGCACCAACCGCTATGGCGCCCAGGTCATCGTGTTTGCGGACAACCGCGAGGACGCGATTGAGAAGGGCAAGGAACACTTCGCCAGTGCAGTGGAGAAGGCCGGATTGCCGGTCTACCCGATCGTGCGTGTCGAGGCCACGAGCGAGGACGAAGACGAGGCCGACGACCTGTGACGCGGAGGCATGTGCCGTCCTATGCTCGTCTCATAAGACCCTCAACCAGACGTCTCACAACTCGAGGACATTTTAGATGAACACGCAGGTTCGGAAATGATCCGCCTCGGATCCCTAGCCGGCTACTCGTTCGAGGGTCCGCGGATCCTCGGTGGCTGGACACCACCCGCGAGACCCGCTGTTTTCGCCATCATGTACAAACCCGATGCCGAGGGCAAGCCGGATCGGTACGCGGTCATCTACGTCGGTCACGAAGACAACATGGCCGAGGCTGGCTTTCCGTTCAAACATTCACGGTCGAACTGCTGGATCGCCCGGGCCGGCACGCGCTGGAAACTGCACATCTGCACCTACGAGGTCGCCGGTTGGGCTCGCTCTCACCGGGAGCAGATCGCCCAGGAGCTGACCGCCGTCTACAACCCGTACTGCAATGAGCAGAAGTACGACACCGCATGGAAGGACGAGTGGATCGGATCTTATAAGTCCGAGTTGACTGGACCGCTCGCCCAACGAGGGCCCGGAGGTGGCCCGAGTCAAAACGCAGTCGGGAGCGGTGGGGCAGGTGGCAATGCCGTCACAGGCAATGCGCCCGGCGACGAGGCATCCAAGTAAGCGATCTGCGGTAGAACAGATAGTGGGCAGTGACCATTTTGTCACTGCCCACTATCTGTTACCAATCCTCTGCTACCGACGGAGGACTGAGAGAGATCTTTAATGGTGACGGTCGCGGATGCCAACCGTGTCCATCAGACGGGAACGGCGCCGACCTGAAGCAGGCACGTTGGTGTGGCCATTGACCGGAGCTTGGACGGGAGGGGCCAGCTTGGATGCGATGCGCTCAGCACCGCCGTACAGCAGCGGCAGCGCGCCTGCAACAACTCCACCAGTGCGGTTGATGTGCTCAACACCGGGGATGATCGTCTCGGCCTGCTTGGCGATTAGCTTGACGTTCCCCAAGCAGTCATCGAGATTGTCTGCGACCCGATTGAGGAGCACGCCGATGATGAAGAGAAAAATCGCCAGAACAGCGGTCAGTGCCAAGATGACGACTACGGTCAGGACGATAAGAGTCATATCTAGCCCTTTCCAACCGGCGTTCCTGAACCAGTCAAAACCCTGGTCAAGAACAAGTGATGCTGCAGACCCTCTGCCAATACCGCGTCGACCCTGTCAGCAGTGATAGGAATGTGCGAGCAATTGGCGGTATTCTCCGGTATAGCTCGGAGGGTGTCCCGCACACCTACCACGCTGCGATCGATAGACTTCACCATCGACACAAGCGAGCTCAGCAGTAGAATAACCACGATCAAGACGACAAAGCCCATGAGTATTGCGAGCCACCAAAACGTGGCTTCTTCAGGAGCATAGCCATCAGGCGCGCCGGCGTACCCCAATATAAATGGCATCGCTAACCTCCCAGCCGAGCACGGCCACGTTCCAGACCGCCGATGATAACCTCAGCGTGGTCGATCGTCTGTCGCAGGTCTGCCAACGGTAGAGTGTTCCGATATGATTGCTGCAGCGCCGCATTGATCTGGGGTGCCTGACGGGCGATCCGAGCGGCAAGGACTAGGACCGGGGCTACCAGTGCAACCACCGTCGTGATCACCACGACAGCGATCGCGAAGCCCAGGTACCAGCCGAACAGATGCGCTTCACCGGGCCCGGGCGCCTGTTCCAAAAGCAACATCATCCCGCAGCCCTCCTTTCGGTAGCAGTTTTCCTGTTCTCAGGCCGGCATCACAAGATCTAACGATCCTGTGTGGTGGTGGTCACGCAGGTGGTCTCCAAGTAGCCCAGCAACGTCTGGGTCGCTGTCTGGACGTTGTGGACCTCCTTCAGGTGGTCCGCAACCTGCCGCATCAGATTGTCCTTGTCGGACGAGGTGAACTGAGAAGCGCATTCCTGGTGACCGCAGTTGAATTCGTGCATATCATGCCCCTTAATCTGGTTCCAACCCCGACCTACCGGCCGTTGCTGGGTCTTAAACTTGTTCAGCCATGGATCGAACCGGAGCGAGGTTGGCGTTAACCGACGGCAAAACCTCGGGAACCGTCCTTGTCTGGTACGCGATCGCATTGACTCCGACGATGATCGCCCCCAGTGTCCAGGCAACGTGCTTCAGTTGCGAAATTACCTTCAAGAGCGAAAGCCCGACAATTGCCACGACCACCGCAACGAGCACCAGCGTGACCCATGCGACTAAAGGCACGGCTACCTCCTCTTCCTCGTTCGAACCCTCAGGTCTTCTAGCTAGACTCCCAATGCGCCCAGCAGATGACCGACCCGTTTCAAGTAACGAGTCGCGCCAATGGAGACTTCCTTCACCGTGCTGTCCGTCTCAGCCAACAGGCCTGGGACGTTGTCGAGCTCTCCAGTCAGAATGACGCCGTTGTACAAGATGCCGTCCACTGTCTCCCGGATTCGATCTACCGGCTTGACGATACGTTGCATCAACGCATAGACGACGAACGCGACGACAAGTAGGATCAGGTTACCAATCCACCACAAGAACATGCCCGGCCTCTCTTTCCTTCACCGATCGTTATCAGGAGCTCTTCCGGCCGAAGAGTCCGCCGAAGAACCGCTTAAGGGCCGTCATCATAGCCTGCATGCCGATGCTGAAACCCTTTACTGGAACCGCCGCGCCACGCTCTCGGGGTGCCTCTCCACGGTGGGCCCGCCCAATGTCGTCCGCGATGCACTTGGCGAAGCTTCGCATGATCACGCTTGTGACGTCCTGAACCATGCCCCTGCCGAACTGGGCAGCCGCACCGGAGAGCTGGAGATCCTGGGTCACCTTGACGCGCGTTCCACTTCCCGCGGGAACCATCGTCGAGGTCACCTTCATGGTGGCCTGACCCTTACCCTTCTCCTCCGACCCGGACGCATCCATCACAATCCGCTTGGCGGACTCGTTGCGCTCAACGATCTGGGCAGTGCCGGCGAACTGCATCTTTACCGGACCCATCTTGGTCGTCACACGACCCTTGTACACGTCGCCGTTCACATCAGTGAGCTCGGCGCCTGGCAGGCAAGGCGCGATCCGCGGCACATCTTGCATGTGCTTCCAGACCTGCTCGAGCGGCGCGGCAACCTCGAACTCGCTCTCGATCAGCATCGACTACTCGCTCTCCTTACCAACAGGCTGTGGGGTCCGAACTTGCGATTCACGACTTTGCTCCCGACCCCAGGAATGCGGCGGGGTCCGCCGAGAACGCCTTGAGGCATCCTGGACAGCAGAAATAGTACGTGCTTCCGTCGTGGTCCACCTTGTGACGCGCGGAGCCAACGTCTACGGTCATGCCGCACACCGGGTCGACCGCCTCGGCAATCTCCGGCAGCTCCGATCGCATACCCTTACCGAGCTCACCAGCAGCCCTGAGCTTCACCAACTCGGCCAGCACCCCCACCGCGATCTCGCGGTGCGAGACTTTCCCTAGATCCAAACCAGCCGGCACCTTCACCCGGTCCAGCGTTTCCCGAGACAAACCCCGGCCTTCCAAGTACTCCATCACCGACTTGGCTCGCGGCCGAGACCCCACCAGCCCAACGTAGGCAGGGCCCGCGATCAACGCCTGCTCTATTGCTTCCTCATCGTGATGACCTTGAGTGGCAACCACGACTAGTGAGCGTTCATCGACGCCGGCAAGCTTGAAATCCAGTTCGCTGACGACGCACTGCGCCAGGGGGTGACTCTCCGCAGAGCCACCGTCCGGGTCCACCAGCACCGTTCGCCACCCGATCGCTTGGCCCATCTGCACGAGGGCTTCGACCATCGGTGACCGTCCGACGACTACCAGGTGCGTCTTGGGCTCTACAGGCTCAATGTAGATCTCCAAGGCTCCCTCGCTTTGGCAGGACATCGGGACGTAGCTGATGCCCTCCCGCACTACCATCTCCCCGAGTTCCTCGGCTGTCCCGAGGAACACGAGGCGCGGCACACCCTCTGCGAGAATGTGCCGAGCCTCCCGGACAACCACCGGTTCGGCGCAGGCACCACCGATGAAACCGAACACCTGCCCCGAAGCTGTGATGACAGCCCGGCAACCTTCCTTGCCCGAGGACGGGCCACGCCGCCACACAACGGTAGCTAGCGCAAACGCCTCACCCCGCTTCGACAACTCGCGGGCATGCTCGAGGACGTCCCACCCGTCCATGGCCATCTACCCATCCATCCAGTCTTGTCAGCTGTCGGACTTAACCGGGGGTGCTCCCGAAACATCACGCTTGTACTTCATGGCCTCCCACACGCGGTCCGAAAGCAGCGGCATGTCGATATTCCGTACTCCGGTGTCATCGACAGCGTTCATTACCGCGTTGACGAATGCCGCAGGCCCACCGACCGTCGCACATTCACCAATTCCCTTAGCGCCGATGGGATGGTGCGGTGACGGCGTCACAACCTCGTGGAGCTCGAAGCCAGGAGTTTCCCACGCCGTCGGCAGCAGGTAATCCATGTAGTTCGATCCCACGCAGTTACCCTCGGCATCGTAGGTAATGAACTGCATGTTGGCCATCGCGTAAGCCTCGGTCATACCACCCATGATCTGACCTTCGACGATCATGGGATTGATACGCACACCGCAGTCATCGACGGCGACCATCCGCAACACATCCCACACGCCCGTCTCCGGGTCAACCTCGACGGTCACGATGTACGCCGCGAACGGCCACGTCATATTCGGCGGGTCGTAGTACGCGTTGTTCTCAAGGCCGGGCTCCAGCCCATCGGGCATGTTGCCGTAGGCCGCCATTGCGCACTCTTGGATGCTCACGCCATTACTAGGAGCACCCCGCACGTGGAACCGACCGAGCTCCCACTCGACGTCCTCTTCGGACACCTCGAGAAGGTGCGCCGCCAACTTCCGGGCCTTGGCCCGCACCTTGCGGGCCACCATGGCGGTGGCCGCCCCCGCGACCGGCGTGCTGCGGGACGCGTAAGTCCCCATGCCGAACGGGGTGTTGTCGGTGTCACCGTGCTGAACCAGGATGTCAGCGGCAGGAATCCCGAGCTCATGGGTGACGATCTGAGCGAAGGTCGTCTCATGTCCCTGACCCTGGGTCTGCGATCCGATCTTCAGGATCGCCTTGCCGCTCGGGTGCACCCGCAGCTCCGCGGCATCGAACATCTTGATGCCCAGGATGTCGTACTCACGGCTGTTACCCGCTCCAAGTGGCTCGGTCATGGTGGAGATACCGATTCCGAGCCGGCGACCCTGCGCACGAGCGGCTTCCTTCTCGCGCAGGAAATCGTCGTAACCGATGGCGTTCAGGGCCACGTCGAGACACTTACCGTATTGTCCCGAATCCAGTAAGAACCCGTAGGGGGTACGGAACGGGAACTGATCGTCCTTCACCAGGTTGATCCGCCGGAATTCGGCTTGATCCATACCCAGATCGGAGGCAGCGGCCTGAATCGCACGTTCCTGGAAGAACATCGCTTCGGTGACCCGGAAGGAGCATCGATAGGCCACACCACCTGGCGCCTTGTTCGTGTACGCGCCCTGCGCCGTCATGTACCCGTAGGGAATGTCGTACGCGGCGAACGCGGAGTGGATCAGCCCGATCTTGAACTTCGTAGGCTGGGCATCCGAGAAGAACGCGCCGTTGTCGCTATCGCAGTGGAACCGAACAGCAAGAATCTTGCCATCCTTGCGGAGCGCGAGTTCGCCCTTGTAGTAGATGTCCCGGGCGTAGTGGGTAGAAATCAGATTGCCGGTCTTGTCCTCGATCCACTTCACTGGACGGGCCAGCA